>DAOPJS010000038.1:0-8291 GCA_035399785.1 Alphaproteobacteria bacterium | reverse complement strand
GGGGATATTGTCGACGGGGAAATTCGCGCCCCGAAAGAGTCAGAGCGTTATTTTGCCCTGTTGAAAGTAAACACAATTAACGGTGAAGCGCCGGATAAGATCCGCCACCGTATTAACTTCGATAACCTGACGCCGCTTTATCCTGATCGTAAGATTAAGCTGGAGCTGGATGATCCGACCAAAAAAGCAATGACCCAGCGCGTGATCGAGCTGACCTCACCGCTCGGCTTTGGTCAGCGGGCGCTTTTGGTGGCGCCGCCGCGTACTGGTAAGACAGTAATGTTGCAAAATATTGCCTCATCCATTGCGGCCAATCATCCCGATGCGTATCTGATCGTTTTGTTGATTGACGAACGTCCGGAAGAGGTGACCGATATGGCGCGCTCTGTGCGCGGAGAAGTGATTTCCTCGACCTTTGACGAACCTGCTGCCCGTCACGTACAGGTGGCCGAAATGGTTTTGGAAAAGGCCAAACGTCTGGTTGAACATAAACGTGATGTGATTATCTTGTTGGACTCTATCACCCGTTTGGCACGCGCCTATAACACGGTTGTCCCATCATCCGGTAAAGTGCTGACAGGGGGTGTTGATGCCAACGCCCTGCAACGTCCCAAACGCTTCTTCGGGGCGGCGCGTAATATCGAACAGGGCGGCAGCTTGACGATTATCGCCACCGCCTTGATCGATACAGGTTCCCGTATGGATGAGGTTATCTTCGAAGAATTTAAAGGAACGGGTAACTCTGAAATCGTGATGGACCGCAAGATCGCCGATAAGCGCGTCTTCCCGGCCATTGATATTCAAAAATCAGGAACCCGTAAGGAAGAGTTGCTGGTCGACAAAGATACCCTGCAGAAAATGTGGGTGCTGCGCCGTATTCTTAATCCGATGGGCACCGTTGATGCGGTTGAGTTCTTGCTCGGTAAGCTCAAAGAAACGAAGAACAATGATGAGTTCTTCAACGGTATGAACCAATAGCCGGTTTATTGACAGGCCAGCGCTCTGGCTTGTAAATCGCTTTGGTATTTCAGCAGATCGGTGAGTGTCCGCGCTCTGTTTATTATTTCGGCCGAACACTCAGGAGCTTGGCTGATGCTTCCGTTATCTAAGGCACCGACAATTTTTTTCCAAAGGGTGTTTGACTGAACACCAAAATCGTAAAACGTAGCCGCTCTTAATCTGAAATTATCTCTCTTTCCGCCGTCAAAGAAATCTTTAATTATCACAAGGCTCGGATCGGTTGCTTGCGCTCCCATCACACCGCTCATAATGATATAGCCTATCCCCTGAGGCTGTCCGAATTTTTTACCGGAAATAACAGGCAACTTCATGAAGGTTTTGTCATCTTCTCCGATACGCACATGCGCAAAGCTTGGGTCGGGTCCGGTATATTCAAAACGGATGATACGCCGCGCCAATGTCATCTCCTGATCGGATTTAAAACCGAATAATGTTTTCTGGCTTTGGGTAATGGGAATTCGGCCTGTGTGATATTCTTCCGTGTTTATAAGCGAAGGGTCATCAGAAACCATTTTACAGGCTTGATCGATCATATGATCCAATCTGGATTGACGCAGCCACCCATAACCGGCGGCGCCGATATTGAAAGGTATAAGGCCGCCTGTTTCCTGAAACTCAATTTCTTTGCCTTTCCAGCTAAGCGTTCTCTCCGTAGACACCGCCGCCAGAAAGGCCAGATCCAGACGGTTAAGGGCGGTTGCACATTGCACACGGCTGCGCAAATAAGCTTTGGCAAAAATATTACCCCCATAGGGGGCAGAAAAACTGGTGCCGTAAATATGCGTGCTGGGCGTGGTGATGCGCGCGTCAATTTCTGCCAGTTTCTGAAAAACAGGGGTCAGACATTTTTGTAATATGTTTTGGTCGGCGCAGTTTTGCATTCTTTTTCTGACCTGCCCCATATCATGGCTGTTTATTTGTTTGGCGAATTCATCCAGCCAATCAACAAAATAGTTCTTTTGTGAAGGCGGGATATAATTGTTTGAAACGTAGTTGTATAATTCATTCGCATCAGGATAGTAGGGCTGTTGAAACAATCCTAAATCAGACATGCCGTTCAATGTAACAAAGTCGGAGCGCGGCGTTGAATAAGCAGCAATATTGCCAAGTGCATTTACAGAGCCGACAAAAAAATGCGCGGGCGAAAAGGCAAAATAATTTACATCCGCCGCCGCGGGTTTGCTGACTTTTAATCCGTCATTCCCCGAAGCTGTAATGGAGATCGTCGTATTATATAATTTCGCCCAGTTCATGGTAATGACTCTGGTTTCTTCCTCTGATGGAAAATTATTAATTTCCGCTCTTGAGGGCCTCTGGATACCATCTCTGGCAGAACGGGCATTAACATAGGAAGAGACAGTAATATTTGTGCTAAGCAACGGTGATGTCTGATCTGAAAAAGATATGTCTCCGATATCGCCAATGTCGGATGAATAATTTTTAGCAGGTTTGGGTAAAGAAGTTCCCAAAATATAACTTGCGGCAATGCCGTGACGATATTCCAGACCGGTTCTTTCCGACGGCGTCAGCAGCTGCGCCACATTAACGGGGATCTTGACCTTCGTAATATCTATTGTGGCGGCTCTTTTACCGCCTTGTGCGGCGACATCATGATCATTAGCAGACGTAAACATACCCACGGCGCCGGCAAAAGCGGCGCATAGCATATAGGCAGGCAGGGGTATCTTCCGTTTCTTTTTTACGCGCATGGGGTTTTATAAAGGAGCATAAAAATTATGTCAAATATAATATAAATTATAGGAAAAAGCTCTTTAAATTCAAAACGATAATGTTTGTCATAATATTTGTATCGTGGTCTAATGGAATCGTAAAGGCCGTTTAGAAGCCTTAATAAAAGATAATAAAACCGCTCTGCGTCAATAAGAAAAACCCTCCCTAAAGGGAAGGATCAAAAAAATAAAAAAAGCAGGGTTGATAATATGGTGGGTATTACGATGGTTCACGGATTTAACGATAAGGGGATTTCCCCGTACAGATTAACGCATAAAGCCAGCCGCGCCATAAAGGTACGGCATAAAATATTTCGGATTTTTTCCGGTGTGATGGCTTCAATATTTCTTGTTTCCGCGGTTCCCGCTTCTGTCGGTGCCATGGAAACAACAAAAGCTTCTGCGCTCGTTTTAGAGGAGTTGGGCGCGAAAGATCTCTCCTTTACAAAGAAATCTCCTCACGAAGCTCAGGCGGACCCATGCCTTCCCCTTCTCCATGCTCGCCGCCTTTCCCCGGGCGCATCTGCTATGGGCTTCAACAACCGACGCCCAGTCGGAAAAACAGCAACGCCTGTTGCACTCGGTCTCGTCCTTGGCATTCGTATTGCCCTCGGTCCCAAGGATGTGGTCAAACCGTCAGAGCGGGTACAGATCGGACCCGAGATTCGTACGGACCGTGTTGGTGATGACAACTATGCCCTCGCTGTCGCTGCCTATCGCGGATGTAAGAACAGACATACTCTGAATTTGCTGAAAAAACATAACGATTAAAAAGCAAATAAACGGTGGGTGTTAAATAGAAAAAGCTGTTGGTTACGTATGCCTATATACGTCCCTTGATCGCTCTTGCTTCTGTCCCGAGGCAAGAGCGATTAGGCATTTAAGGGCAATGCTAAAACGGAAACCAGAAAGGAACGGAGGCCCCTGTCTGTTTGGCAACGAATATCATGATTGCCATGACAAGGGCGCTGAAGACATAAGCGATCCAGATATTGCCTTGTGCTTTTGGTTTGAATTTGCCGCGCTGTGTTTGCGGCATGGAGGCGCCTAAGGCACTTCTGAGCGGTCTTTTGGCCATATAGGCAACGGCCTTGTTGCCGATAAAACCGCCTAGCGCAATTAGCAAAATATCACTCGCTACCGCCGCATAGGGATGGATGGAATCTATCATCCCGCGCATCGGTGTCATCAGATAGGCGCCGTCTATCAACGCCGATAAAAACATGCCCAGTCCCTGACCGCCGAAACGCGTTTTACGTGTGACATTGGCCAGCGCTTTGTTGGACAGCATGACAGCATTTTTTATCAAATCATTGCTGGCGCCCATCGGATATTTTCGCTTCAGGGAATACATCGCTTTTTTAGGCGGCATGGAAATAGAAAGCAGCAGGGCTTCGGAAATTAATCTTGTCTTACTCGCCTTTCTTATTTTGCTTGCCGCATTTTTGGAATGCATGGCGGCATCTTCGAGTAATTTGAAATTCTGCTCGGTGATTGTATCGACAAAATTCGGCAGCTTCAGCATCTTCCCCTTAAAACCAAACAGATGCGTTTTCAGCGGCTTGCCATTCATCGACAGTTCCAGATCACCATAGGGGAATTCGGTATCATATTGTATCGCAAGGCCGCCGTCTTCACGCTTTACTTGCTCTGCATGTAATTTGATATGACCGTGTTCCACCATCTTCCAGCCACTGTCTTCAATCACTTTGACGGCGGGATGCGGCAAGGCGGCGCGGTCAATTTCAAACAAGGTTTTCATCTTCATGACGATATGGGTGATATTGGTGAAAAAAGCCGCCCCTTTGCAGGCATTACATTGATTGGTGCCCGAGCCTTTACATTGCTGACACGGGACGGAGCCGGTTTTCTGACACAGCGGACAGGTAATCTGCCGTTGTCCGAAGCAGCGGTTACATTGATGCTGCTTGCCGTCGGGACCTTTTATAAAGCCGCTGGCATGGCAGAACGTACACGGGATCATCGTGCGGCCGTGACATTTCGGACAAACCTCGCGCCGGCCGCCGCCGCAACGGCTACAGGCAACATTGCCGTGGCCTTCACAGGTCGGGCAAGGCTCATGCCAGCAAAAATCACGGTTCAGCGGCGGTGTTTCAAAATATTCAGCATGCAGGGCAAATCCCTTATCGGGACGATCAAGCAAGATTTTCGCCAGATATTTTCTGGTCTCATCATTTTTAATGGCGCCCGTGACCATATCATTGACGGCTTTTTTGACCTGCGCAGGATCGGGCAGAACCTGCCCGGCCTGTATGCGGCCTTTTTTCTTTTCCTCGATAATATCGGGATGCAGCTCCAGATGATTGATGGCCTGACAATGGATCACTTCGCCTTTGGCGCTTTTGATCTGGATTGAATCCTGCTCGACGCCATTGCCTTTTGCCAAAGCCCTGATTTGTTTCAGGGCCTTTTTCGGTAATAATTTCAATTTGGCGTCAGTATTGTCGGACAAAGTGCTACTTATACTTATTTCAGATTATCGGTTAAAAATTCTATGCTGCGGGCATCGGCAACTTTGGCCGCCGCTTCGTTATAATTTTCGCCGCCGACACGGGTAAAGGCATGATCGACATCGGGATAGGAATGAAGGATTACCTTGTTACTATGTTCCAGACCCTCATGAATTTCTGTCTGTGCGTCGGGCGGAACAAAACCGTCTTTCTCTGCAATATGTAACATAAGCGGTGCCTCAATATTATTGGCTTCTGCCAATAGTCCTTCTATACCAACCCCGTAATATCCTACGGAAGCGTTGATATCCGTGCGACACGCGGTGAGGTATGCCAGCTTTCCGCCAAGGCAGTATCCAAGGCAGCCGACTTTTCCCGTACTGTTGGCATGACCTTTCAGGACGTGTTTGGTTGCTTTGATATCTTCGATCCCTTTATCAATATCGAATTGACCAAACAGATCAAAGGCGCGTTGCAACTCTTCGGGAATTTTATCAGAAAGCTCGATATCGGGTTCAATGCGCCAGAACAAATCAGGGGCGCAGGCAATAAAACCATGGGAGGCCAGCCAGTCGCATTTTTCGCGCAGTCCTTTGTTTACGCCGAAGATTTCCTGAATAACAATTACGCAAGGCGCGGGATTGTCACTGGATACATTGGCAGGCATTGATACATAGGCTTTGAAAGAACCGCCGTCTTTGGCAGGAATGGTGATTTCCGTCATTTGTCTTCTCCGTTCTTCTTCTGGCTTATTGAAAGATGCCTCACGTTAGCACGCAGTTTTACGTGCGCCAATAACCTCTTTACCGCTGCGGCTTATTTAAGATAGGTTGCGCGATATGGATACACACCAAAGCACAATCGACACAATTTACGCCCTGTCTTCAGCGAGTGGGAAGGCTGGGGTTTCGGTTATTCGTGTGTCAGGGCCAAAGGCGTGGAAATCGCTGGAAATTTTAGCCGCAGGTCAAAATTTACCGCAGCCACGCAAAGCTTCGCTGATGAGTCTGGTTAATCCTGTTTCACGTGAAACAATCGACAGCGCGATGATAATCGGTTTTCGCGCGCCGGCCAGTTTTACTGGGGAAGATGTCATTGAGTATCACTGTCACGGTTCGCCCGCTGTTTTGGAAGAAATGCTGGACGTGTTGTCCAAAATGGACGGGCACCGCTTGGCCAATCACGGGGAATTCACCCGCCGCGCCTTTGACAACGGAAAACTGGATCTGACTGAGGCCGAAGCCATTGCCGACTTGATTGACGCCGAAACCAAAGCACAGAAAGAGCAGGCGCTGGCACAAATGGGCGGGTCGCTGTCTGATCTTTATAATGGTTGGGCGGAAGAGCTGACCAGATCTTTGGCCTATATCGAGGCGATTATCGACTTTCCCGATGAAGACGTGCCGGATTCCGAAACGGCCAAGGCCATGCCCGCCATCGGGAATCTGCGTATCGAAATTCAAAATCACCTCAATGATAACCGCCGCGGGGAACGCTTGCGCAGCGGTCTTCAGGTCGCTGTTATCGGCGCCCCGAATGCGGGGAAATCCTCCCTCGTTAATGCGCTGGCGCAGCGTGATGTGGCCATTGTCTCCGATATGGCGGGCACAACGCGGGATGTGATTGAAGTCCACCTTAATCTGGGCGGTTACCCCGTAATATTGGCGGATACGGCGGGTTTGCGCCCTGATCAAATAGGTGACAGCGGCCATGAAATCATTGAATCCGAAGGTATTCGCCGTGCCTTAAAACGGGCGGAGGCGGCGGATTTACGCATCTTGATGTTCGATGCCGCCGAGAAGAATCCTGATACTCACACCGCCGCCCTGATGGATGATAAAGCGCTGGTCGTGGTCAATAAGATTGATTTAAAGCCTGATGCCCGAAACCTGTTTCACGTGAAACAAGGAATAGACCCTGTCTTTATCTCGACACAGACAGGCGAAGGGCTGGACGAATTCCTGAAGATTTTAACAGGTAAAATTGCATCCTTGATGGCTGTTTCACGTGAAACACCCTCGCTCACCCGTCAGCGTCACCGCACCCATCTGGAAGAATGCGTCAATTTCCTCGAACTGGCGATGGACCAAACCCAGCCTGAATTGATGGCGCAGGAGCTCCGCTTTGCCGTCATGGCTTTGGGGCGTATCACAGGGCGCGTCGATGTCGAAGACTTGCTGGACGTGATTTTCAAGGATTTCTGTATCGGCAAATAATAATGCTGTTTCACGTGAAACAGACTGCCGAGCACAAGCGAAAATGACTCGCATTTGACGATAATATTCTGTATAACCCCATCCATGAATTCACCCGAAAACCATAGCTTTGACGTCATTATTGTCGGCGGCGGCCATGCCGGCTGCGAGGCCGCGGCGGCTTCTGCGCGTATGGGGGCAAAGACCGCGCTGCTCACCCATCATCTGGATACGATCGGGGTGATGTCCTGCAACCCCGCCATAGGCGGTTTAGGCAAGGGGCATCTGGTGCGGGAGATTGACGCGCTGGACGGGGTCATGGCCAAAGTCATCGATCAGGCAGGAATCCAGTTCCGCATGCTCAATGCCTCGAAGGGACCTGCTGTGCGCGGACCGCGGGCGCAGGCCGACCGCAAATTATACCGTGAGAAGATGCAGGAAATCCTCGGCGATTACCCCAATCTGGCTCTGGTCGAAGGCGGCGCCGAAGATCTTATTATCGGCGATGAGGGGATTGAAGGGGTTATCACAGATAAGGGCGAAAGCCTGACATGCCGCGCCGTCGTCCTGACCACGGGGACGTTTTTGCGCGGCCTTATTCACCGCGGCGAAGAAAAAATACCGGCGGGACGCGTGGGTGAAAAGCCGACCGTCGGATTGGCGCTGACCCTTGAAAAACTTGGCTTTCCACTGGCACGCCTGAAAACAGGCACGCCTGCCAGATTGGATGGCCGCACCATTAATTGGGATATTTTGGAGGCGCAAAAGCCTGACGGCAAGCCCGTGCCGTTTTCCTATATGACCGATGAAATTACGGTGCCGCAGATTGACTGCCACATCACCTATACCAACGAAAAGACCCATCAGATTATCCG
>DAOPJS010000037.1:0-8443 GCA_035399785.1 Alphaproteobacteria bacterium | reverse complement strand
AGGCAGAAAAATCCAAACAGGATGTAAAAAAGGAAGCCAAAAGCGATGATAAAAAGTCAGAGAAAGCTTCTGCGCCGCCTAAGCCGTCAAACGACGTCAAACCGCCAAAGGATAAGCAGGTCGAATCTGCCCCCAAGGATTATGAAGTTGTGAACGCACCGCCGGAAAAGAAGAAAAAAGGCTGGTGGAATCGGCTGACAGATTAATTCTTTGATTTTAAACGGTTTTTTCCGGATAGATAAAATTAAAGATAAAATTTAACTCTATTTAATCTTTATTATTTAACATAATAATAAGAAGGGCTATTTCACAAAATCTTTCGCAGAAAGCGAGCTGGAGATGTTGGCTGATCTAGTTTTTTCTTAAATTCAGACATAGTCCGACCGGTTGCAATGCCCCGCAAATCTCACTCCGGTCTGCCCTATGACTATGGATGATTTTCGTCCCTTTGGCCGCCAGGATTGCCCTGGCGGCTTTTTTTTTTGCTGTGTCGTTTCTTTGTTTTCACTTAGAGTTGGACATCAATTCCCGCTACGCGTTACACTCTCAAAATAACATTGAAAGAAATAGAATGATTTTTACACGCTTGATTGTTTGTCTTTTGGTTCTGGTCTCCTTGCCTTTGGCATCCTCCTTCGCAGAAGAAAAAGCAAAGACAGAAGAAACGCCGATCACCAAATGGATCGCGGCGGAAAATGCCCTGCTTGATAGTTTGCCTGAGCAAAATCAGAAGGTATTCTTTGTATTGCGGAACAAGCATAGTGTGATCCGCAGTATTCGCGTTGTTGACCGCGATATTAAAAATGCGGTTAAAGCCTGCGGCAAAGCCAATAAAGACATGAAGCAACCGATGAACGAGCGCTTTAAAAGCTGGGAAGATTCAGTCTTGCCTGTTTTGAAAGAAGCAGAAAAATTTCTGGAAGTTGAATTGAAAGAACAAAAAGCATTCTATGTCAGTGATTATCGTCACATTATCGATTTGAACGATAAGGCGTATAAATTCTCGGAATCCAAAGTGCAGAAAACACCTGTGACAACACCTGAAGCTTGTCAGGGATTGCTCGACAGTATGGATCGAACAGAAGATGATTTGCTGAGCTTGTTACAGGATATTTTGCTTCCCGAAGAAGTTGTTCGTACACGGGTGGAACAAAGTCAAAAAGCGGAAGATGCCGCAGAAGAAAAATCTGAATAAATATTTTCCGGACATTATTAATCAATGAAAATTTTACACTTAATGGCGGGTGATAATAACGGCGGCGCAGAAACATTTTTTGTTGATGCGGTAAAGGCGTTGGCGGAAACCGAACATCAGCAGCGCGTTATTACCCGCGATAACAATCCCTATAAAATTCAGCAAATCCGGAGCCTTGATATCCCTTTGGATACCGCATCATTTGGCAAACTGATTCCGTTTTCGACGATGAAAAAAGTAAAAACGGCAATCCATGATTTCAAACCCGATATCGTCCATCACTGGATGGGGCGCGCAGGTCAATATTCGCTGGAAGGTGATCAGGTCAATATCGGTTGGTACGGCGGATATTATAAACCCTCAAGGTTCAGACATTGCAAGCATCATGTTGGGGTTACAAAAGACATCGCCGATCATATAGTGCGTCAGGGGGTGCCCGCAGAAAATGTTCATGTCCTGCATATCTATGCGGAATTTGAAAAAGCGGCGCCGATTGACCGCGCCGAATTTGATACGCCCGATGATGTTCCCTTATTGCTCTCTCTTTCCCGCCTGCATGTCAAAAAGGGTCTGGATGTTTTGTTAGAGGCAATGGTGAAGGTACCCGATGCCTATCTGTGGATTGCCGGCTCCGGGCCTTTGGAAAATGAATTAAAGGCGCAGATGAAAGCCTTAAATCTGGAAGACCGCGTGCGTTTTCTGGGGTGGCGTAATGACCGTGAGGCCTTATTGGCGACGGCGGATGTTTGTGTTTTTCCTTCACGGTATGAGCCGTTCGGCGCCGTGGTGATCGAGGCATGGGCGACAGAAAAACCCTTGGTGACGGCCAAGGCAGCAGGACCAAAGGCCTATGTGCAGAACGAAGAAAACGGTTTGATTGTGGAGATTGATGATGTCGAGGCGCTGGCGCAGTCAATTAACCGTGTCATTCAGGATAAAGATCTCTGCGCCCATATCGTGAAAAACGGTAAGAAAGCCTATGACGAAAATTTCACCCGCGAAGTGTTTAAGAAAAACGTCACGGATTTATACTCATCGGTTTTAAAATCCTGATTTTATTTTTTGTGTAATCCCTGCAGATTATAAACCATTAATCCGACAAGGATAAACGCGCCTGCCTGATGCAGGGCGGCCAGCGGTATCATCACCTGTGACAGCAGCGTTGAAATCCCCAGCCCGATTTGTAGCAACACCATTCCTGCCAACGGAAAACTTTTCATACGATAGGCAAAACTTAAAACAACCAATCCCGCCAGAATAGCAATCCATCGGTGGGTGAATTGAACACTGACGGGTTCATGAATAATATTGCCAAAGGCTGTCAATTCATAAGGGATCAGATGTCCGCCCATCAACGGCCAGCTATTATAAACAAGACCCGCGTCCAGCCCCGCAACAAAGGCGCCCCAAATAACCGTAATGGCAACCGTTATCATGGTGATCCAGCCATGGCGCTTCAGGCAAAAGCTTGTTGTATCGGCTTTATGTCCGCGTAAATCAAACGCCAGCCAGAGCAGATAGGCATAAATCAGAAATGCGAGTGACAAATGGGCTGCCAGTCTGAAATGACTGACGGACGGGCGGTCAACCAATCCGCTTTTAACCATATACCATCCCATCAGACCCTGCAGTCCGCCAAGCACAAGGCCCAGTAGTAATTTTCCCTTATATCCGTCAGGTATTTTTTTACTCAACCAGAAATAAAGCAGGGGAAGGGCATAGACCAAACCGATAAGGCGGCCCCACAGGCGGTGGAACCATTCCCAAAAGAAGATGTTTTTAAATTCGGCCAGTTCCATCCCCGCATTCTTTTTGATGTATTCGGGGGTTTCCTGATACAGGGAAAAGACGCGGTGCCATTGTTCATCCGATAAGGGGGGGATGGCTCCCATCAGCGGGCGCCATTCGACCATGCTTAAACCGCTTTCGGTCAGGCGGGTAATCGCGCCGATCACCGCCATGGCAAAAACCATGAAGGCAGTAAAGATAAGCCAGTTTGAAATAAGTTTTTGAGATTGCATCGCGTTTTAGAGATACAATCATATAGTGTTAAAAGAAACAGTTTTTAGGAATTAAATTATGATCCCAGAAAAGGGGTGCACCCTTTGCTGCGTTTAGGGTAGCAAAGCTCGCCCTTTTGCGGGTTGTATTCGAAAATAGTCGAATTTCCTGAAACGGGGTCTTGAAGGCAATAGCGCGTCTGTCCGTTATCAAGCCATTCTTTTTGCAAAAAACCGCCCTCACGTTTTGCGATATCTTCCATCTTTTGGTCGGGCTGGGATGTCAACAGGCAGATCATAATGCCTGCATTGGACGGCTGGCTTCCCAGCGTACAAAGAAAGGCGGGCGCCAAAGCCACGGCTGCAATAATCGGATTTTTCGTCATGATGATTATTTATTATGAAAAATGTATAAAGTCAAGGATTTTATGTGTACATTACTTCACTATTGAATTGCTTTGATAATATAACTATTCCTACACAGCCATGAATACAGATAACAAACATAAAACAGACGTCATTATTATCGGGGCAGGGCCGGTCGGGCTTTTTGCCGTGTTCGAGCTGGGTTTGCTGGATATGAAGGCGCATTTGGTGGATATTCTTGACCGTCCCGGCGGGCAATGTGCGGAGCTGTACCCCGAAAAGCCGATCTATGACATCCCCGGGTTTCCCGTTATTACGGGGCAGGAATTGACCGATAATCTGATGAAACAGATCGAGCCGTTCCACCCGACGTTCCATTTGCAACAAATGGCGGAAAAACTACAAAAACTTGAAAACGGCAATTGGGAATTGACGACCGATACGGGAACCGTGCTGGAGGCGCCTGTCGTGGTGATTGCCGCAGGCGGCGGGTCGTTTGTGCCGAAAAAGCCAAGCCTTGAAAATCTGGAAGATTTTGAAGGAAAATCATTGTTCTATGCCGTGCGTAAAATGGAACAGTTTCAGGGCAAGAATATCTTGATCGCGGGCGGGGGTGATTCCGCGCTTGATTGGGCGCTGAATCTGCAGCCTATCGCCAGAAAAATTTCATTGGTTCATCGCCGCGCCGATTTTCGCGCCGCGCCGGACAGTGTGTCAAAGATGATGAAATTGGTGAATGAAAAGAAAATGGATTTTCATGTCGCCGACCTGAAAGCTTTGCACGGATTTAACGGCCGATTGAACAGCGTCAGCTTGCAGCCGAAGGACGGCGCGATCTATAAGGTCGATTGTGATACGATGCTGGCGTTTTATGGCCTGACCATGAAGTTGGGGCCGATTGCGGATTTCGGATTGAATCTCGATCAAAACCTTATTCCCGTGGATACCGAAAAATTCGAAACGTCGACACCGGGGATTTTCTCAATCGGCGATATCAATACCTATCCCGGTAAATTAAAATTGATCCTTTCAGGCTTCCATGAGGGTGCCTTGATGGCGCAGCAGGCCTTCCGTTATGTTTATCCGGATAGGAAACTGCGTTTTCAATACACAACCTCCTCAACCAATCTGCAGGAAAAACTTGGCGTGGATGGCAAAGCCGCTTAAATTCGCTTCATGGCCTCTTTTGACCTTATATTAACCGTAGGAAAAGCCTATCGCAAAACATGGCGGGAACGCGCTTATCTGTTTCGCATGGCGCTTATTCCCTTGCTGGTAAAATATATCTGTTTTGCCGTCGCCATTTTCTATATCGAACAAGATAATATTATCCGCAAAACCATTATCATGTTGCCCGCCTATTTTGTTGAAGGCTGGTTTTTGGCTCATTGGGTAAGAACGGTTGCTATTAATCATCGCTGGCCGTTTCGCCCTTCCGGCGATGATGCAAAAGATGAAATGGAACTGCGTGATCGCGGCCGCGGCATTTTGGGCGGCGCTATTACATTTACCCTGATTAATTTTGTAATGGCGGGTTATTTTACTTTTTTCCAATCCTATATTCCTGTCGATATGGACCCGAAGCATCCTGATCCGCAGGCCGCCTTGGCCGGTGCTGTGATGATGGTAACGACCGTCTTACTGTTTCGTTTTATCTGGAGCTATATCCCGATGGCCGTTAATTTCCCGTTTTCGGAATTCGTCAGAAAATTAAAACGTCTTTCGACAACCTTTAACATGATGGGTGTCTGGCTGGTTTGTTTTATTCCCTCGGTTTTATTGCTCCAGCTCTCAGGGAATTTTATTAAGGTTGTTTATGTTGATGGCGGCGTCTTAACGTCATTTATGGATGGCATCATTATATTTCTGCAGGTTTTTCTGGATATGGTGAAAAACCTTTTATGTACGGCGGGGATGACCTATGCCTTTATCGAGATATTTAAGTGGAGAAGAGAAAAATGAGAATCTTCGTGACAGATCCCGAGGGTAAAGAGCATGAGCTTGAGGCTCTTGAAGGCTGGCGCATCATGGAAATCATCAAGGATTATGGCCTGCCGTTAAAGGCAGAATGCGGTGGCTCCTGCCTTTGCGCCACCTGTCATGTCTATGTTGATCCTGCATGGGTGGATAAGCTGTATCCAATGCGTGAGGACGAGGAAGAAATGCTGGATGAGGCGCTGGGCGAAGTCAAAGAAAACTCCCGCTTATCGTGCCAGATTTTGATGAGTGAAGAACTTGATGGTTTGAAAGTCACCATTGCTCCCGGGACGGAGCCTTAAGGATTATATTGACATAATTATTAAATAATTCTAATTTCCCTCATGAATATCAACCATAGAGGGATATGTGATGACCCCTGAGGATTTTAAAAAACTGGGAACGCTTTTTGCGCTTCAGGCGGAATTGCAGACAATTGCCATGCCACAGCCTGGCGGGATGCTGGCGCGCCGCCGTGATAATCCCGGTGTCAGTGATTTTCAACGCTGCGATTTTACCGAAACACCCGTCAGATTATTTGCGGTTCGCTGCGGTACAACAATGAATGCCTTTTTCAATTCCACATCTTTAGAAGGAAAAGACAAAATTATCATTGATGAATTACGTCTTACCCTGGAAGAAGTGGAAAAGGTTTCAACAATGTTGCGCTCGCTGAACACGCCGATTGCCAGATGGAATTCTGTGATGATGCGTGCCGCCATGGCCTTTGCTAAATTACCGGATCCTAAAAACGGCGTCCCTGATGTTGTTGTTGAGGATTTCGTTAAGGGAGCCGGAATTGCCCCTATTGTGTTGGCACCTGCTCGGAATTAATCACTGTAACGTAAACTCTGCATCGAAGAAGCGGGCGTTGCTTGGGCTGATGAGTTCGCGTTTGGCGACATATACTGAATGCAGGCTGCCTTCAATTTCCTTTTGCCAGAAATCAAGAAACCCAAACAGTTTGGGAAATTTGGGGGCGATGTCGTAATGCTGCCAGATAAATTCCTGAAGCAAGTCGGGATGATCGGGCAGATGATAATAAATCTGCGCGGTCGTCAGACGGTATCCTTCCAGTTGAATTACCAAATCACTCATTCCTCCTATAATACCATAAAATTTATTTCAAAATCATTACCGGCTGCGGGTTTTGACCTTTCAAAAATTCTTGAAATTTTTCGGCCGTCCATATATAAAACTAGCACTCCCAAGGTGGGAGTGCTAACACGCTCATCCGCCCTCCCGTTTACGGGTATGGCGTATAAATAAAGAGGTGTTAGAAAACATAACGAAATCAAACTCTTAGAAGGAGACAGCACTATGAAATTTCGTCCTTTGCATGATCGGGTATTACTGCGTCGTATCGAGCAGGAAGCCAAAACAGCCGGCGGGATCATTATCCCTGACACGGTCAAAGAAAAACCTATGGAAGGAGAAATCGTCGCCGTTGGTACGGGACACGTGAACGACAATGGTGATGTGCGTCCGCTGGATGTAAAAGCCGGTGACCGCGTTATTTTCTCTAAATGGGCCGGAACAGAAGTAACCATCGACGGCGAAGAGCTGATGGTGATGAAAGAGTCCGACATTATCGGCGTTATTGCCGCTTAATAAACTAAAGTAGAAAGGAAAAAACCAATGTCAGCAAAAGATGTAAGATTTTACGAAGAAGCTCGTGAAGACATGATGAAAGGCGTGGACATTATTGCCAACGCCGTGAAAGTCACACTGGGGCCAAAAGGTCGTAACGTTGTGATCCAAAAATCTTTTGGCGCGCCGCGCACCACAAAAGATGGTGTATCCGTTGCCAAAGAAATCGAATTGAAAAACCCACGCCAGAATATCGGCGCGCAATTGATCCGCGAAGTGGCCTCCAAAGCCAATGATCAGGCCGGTGACGGTACAACAACCGCGACCGTTCTGGCGCAGGCGATTGTCCGTGAAGGAATGAAGGCTGTTTCCGCCGGTCGTAATCCGATGGATCTGAAACGCGGTATTGATGCCGCTGTGGCAGCCGTTGTTGAAGATTTAAAAAAACGCGGTAAAGATGTAAAGACCAATGAAGAGATCAAACAGGTCGGTACAATCTCTGCCAACGGTGACACCGAAATCGGCGGCATGCTTGCCGAAGCGATGGAAAAAGTCGGTAACGAAGGTGTTATCACTGTGGAAGAAGCAAAATCACTTCATAACGAATTGGAAGTTGTTGAAGGGATGCAGTTTGACCGTGGTTACCTGTCACCATACTTCATCACAAATCCTGACAAAATGGTTTGTGAATTGGAAAACCCATATATTCTTTTCCATGAAGCCAAACTGGGTAACCTGCAGGCAATGTTACCAATTCTGGAAGCCGTTGTTCAATCAGGCCGTCCGCTGTTGATCGTTGCTGAAGATGTTGAAGGCGAAGCCTTGGCAACTTTGGTGGTCAATAAATTGCGCGGTGGTCTGAAAGTCGCTGCCGTGAAAGCACCGGGCTTTGGTGATCGTCGTAAGGCGATGTTGGAAGACATGGCAATTCTGGCCGGTGGTCAGGTTGTGTCCGAAGACCTTGGCATCAAACTGGAAAACGTCGATATGACTATGTTGGGTACAGCGAAGAAAGTTCGCATTACCAAAGACGACACAACCATTATTGACGGTGCCGGTGACAAGAAAGATATCGAAGCACGCGTTGCCCAAATCCGTGCCCAGATTGAAAGCACAACATCCGATTACGATAAAGAGAAACTGCAAGAGCGCTTGGCTAAACTGGCCGGCGGCGTTGCTGTTCTGCGTATCGGCGGTGCGACCGAAGTTGAAGTGAAAGAACGCAAAGACCGCGTTGACGATGCAATGCATGCAACACGTGCCGCGGTTGAAGAAGGTATTATCGCCGGTGGTGGTACAGCCCTTCTTTATGCAT
>DAOPJS010000036.1:0-8447 GCA_035399785.1 Alphaproteobacteria bacterium | reverse complement strand
ATAGGTAATGGCTTTAAAGAGTAAGTACCCTGAACGATACCCTGATATCATCGCAATGTATGCGAGGGGACACGCCAACAGCCTCGACATCCTCAAAGCAGATTTTGTTCATTGGCCGCCCAACGGTATTGACGTTGTGCACGCGCCCGATATTGATGTGAATTTCAGATCAATTTTCTCTACTTCCGAGGGATGGAAACGTCTGATCCCCAGCTTTAACAGCTTAATGATCACCACCAGCTTGTTTAAATCGCATCCGATTGCCGCGACGCTTTTTTGGGCGATCAGTACAACCGCGCGTGTGGCCGAACTTGGTGGATTTATCGATCCTGCGCGGAGCAACACGACAATATTCCTGAATGATTTCTACCGTCTTTTTACGTTTACGCAGGGTGGGCGCCGTTTCCTTAGTCAGATCATCACGCATGAATTCAAACATATTGTACAAGCTCGTGATAAGCAGGAATCGCTTTCCTCTTCGCTGGATAATAACCGCCTCGGTATTGCCTCTTATCTGGAAGATAAACCGGATGAGCACGTAAAATATTTATCCGAAGAATGTGAATTACAGGCGCGTCTTCATACGATGATGGTCGGACTATATCACCAGTTTGAAAAACTGCCGTCAAACAGGGATGAATTTTATGCCGCCTTGGCATCGCAGGGCATCAATGTCCCCGAGACATTTTTATCTATCGCGGAGCGTACATCGCAAGGGCGGGAAGCGCTGTCTTTTTATCAACGTGATGACGCCTTATTCGCCCGTTACGCTGATACTTCCGCCGTTAAAGATTTGAACAAAGTATTCGATGCTCTTACGCCCGAAAGAAAAATCAAATTCTGGTCGCGTGTTATGCCGTTTATTTATGGTGATATGCTGGAACTATATGGCGACCGCCTCGGTCATAAACGCATGGGGCACAGCCATAATATTCAACTGCGGGAGGTTTTTTACCGCGCGGGTGAAGAATACCGCACGCAGGGAAAAGAATTAGAAAAGAAAACAATCGTGACAGCGGATGAACTTGCGGCGGTGAAAAAGCATTTTGATCTGGCGCTGGATGTTGTGCGTAAGATGAGCCGTGATGACGCCGTTGATCTGGGTTGTAAAATTTTGCGCGGTGATCTTTATCACGAATACGGCAAGGCCGCTTGTGTCACTTACCGCAAAGGCGGGCTGGGTGAAGCTGCCGTCAAGACCATCTGGAGCCGTGCCGACATAACGTCACGTGATAAAACAATGATGCGAATGGCGGCAGGTGGTTACGATAATGATCCCGATTATTCGCGCCCATCGTTAAACGGCCGCGGCGGCATCAGAAAAATGCAGTTGGTTGCTTAATTTTATTCAAGTTTAGGAAGTTGATTTAAGGCAGAGCGAAGCGCTTTTGCGGCGGCTCTGTGTTCCGGTGTAACTTTCGACATAATAGCGGCTATGCCTGAATCAATAACATTCAAAACGACTTCATTTTTTGTGTTGTCCGGATATAAATTATAGAGTGCTTCTAATTTTTCCCAAGTATCGACATCCAGACGCAGGTTTAATTGCCTGAATTCTTTATTGGCTTCAGCGGCATGTAAGGGCAGATTTCTTGGTTTTGCTTCCAGTGTTTCTATGCCGACAACAAGGGCATGGGTCAGAATCCTGTTAAAAGTATCTCTTGGATACAGATCGCATATAGCGTCAATTTGCGCCCAAACATCGGGAGACGGCCTGACATTCAGCTGCTTATGCTCTCTCTTTGCTTTCCCCAGACGCACTTCGGTAAAGTCCGTCGTCGGATTAATAATGACACGTTGATTCATTTTACCCTCTATTGGGGTAATTATTTACATAAACAAAGGCAGCAAAGCAATAAATAAATAGTGAAATTACCTGATTATTTACTGTATTTCGGGCCTTTGTTGTAATCGCCGGGGAAATCATCCGTGACAGGCGGCAAAGGCGGCAGGTCTTGGTGAACGGTGGCACATTGCGGCTGTAATTTCAGCAATTCTGGCCATTTCTCCACCCATCCGCGGGTGTGGTCTGCATCCTGAACAAGGGAATAATGGATACAATCGGACAAGCCGACCATCTGGCGATAGCTGTGATAAACACTTGGCGTAATCACGTCATCGGCCGCGCCGATAAAGTGGTGCTGGGGCACATTGGACAGGGCAGAGCCGTAATCAATGCCCAATACCGCACTACTGGCAAGGCCGGTTGTTTCATTATTTTCCGCTGTCAATTCAGGGTTCAGATTTCCTGCAACGGTGCGCAGGCTTAAAACATCCTGACGACGCGCGGCCAGAACTGCCGCAATATTGGCACCGCCGTCATAGCCGACCAGATGGAATCCGGTAATGTGATAACGCGCGGCAATATCATTTAATGCGGCTTCATAAGCGTTCATGACTTCGGGGGCAAAGCGCTGTGATTTGGTATAGGCAAGGCTGCATCCCTTGCTTTCCGGATTCATCATGTACTGGCATGGACGGGCGATATAGGCCAGATTTTTTGACAGATCGCGTGATGCCAGATGCAAGGCAACAGGATTTTCCGGCGTGGGCTCTAACTGCGGTGCATTAACGGGGGTGTCGCTTTTCTTGCTTTGGTTGAAACCATCGCCCTCAATGTAAACCGTCGCAACATCATTGGGTTTATGCATGCGCTCCCACGCCATAAGCTGGAAATTACCGGCAGGGATAAAGCGTTCCACCATAAAGGCGGGACGGGCAATATGGCTGGCGGTTTGCTGTCTGTAATCCGTTTGGATGGTACAGGCGCCGACAAGGACAAGTGCGGAAAAGAGAGATAAAGATAATTTTTTCATAAGAGAACCCCGAAATCGTGAATCCCATTTTATGATGATCCGGCTGCTTTGGCCATATTTAATTGAAAAGAAGGGGTTAAGGGGCGGGAGGAGTTAATTTAGGCGGGCTCCACCCGTCTTTCCATTCTTCCAGCGGGACGACAAAGGCAGGATATCCGTTATCACGAAACCATGAATCAACGGCGTATAGTATATTACTTTGCGTGTCACGCATCACCGCTGTTTGGTGCCACCAATGATTGCCGTTGGCAAATGGCTGCCGCGCCGTCGGAAAGGCAGGTTCATGGAATTTCAGTAAATCCATTGCTTTTAACAATCCAAGATAGGTTGTTGTATTGGTGCTTTCATCGACGCAGTCCTGCTGGAATTTTCGTGTTGTGTCACTGTCATCCTGATACAGGCGGAAAGTGCCGTGATAGTCATCCTTCGTTCCTGCGATTTCGCCGATATCGGTTTCAAAAATGCCAATGGCGGCGCTGACTTTTTGCCGTTCTTCTTCTGCGGTTTTCGGGGCAGGGTTGAAAAGTTTTCTCAATTTATCCTGCGTATAGCTTGGCAAAGGTAAAACCACCTTTGTCTGGCAGCCGTAATTATAACAATGGGTGAATTTTTCTGTTGTCGGTGGCTGGATGTCCTGCATGCGCAGATAATCCTGATAATTTCCACCGCTACAGCCGCCAAGAATTAAGCACAAAACAGGCAGACAATATTTTCTCATGCGGCCAATTCCAAAATGATCGGGGTGTGGTCGGACGCTTTATCTTCACCGCGCGGCGCCTTGTCAATTGTGCAATTTTTCAATTTATCCGTCACCGCAGGCGACAGCAGGAAGTGATCGATGCGGATACCTTTATTTTGCGGCCATGCGCCTTTTTGGTAATCCCAGAAAGTATAGTTGCCTGCGGCCATATTATGAACGCGAAACGCATCGGTTAATCCCAAATTTAATAACGCCCGCCATTTTGCCCATGTTTCGGGGCGGAACAGGGCGTCGCCCTGCCAGTCTTTGGGGGCATGGCAGTCTTTGTCTTCGGGAATGACATTAAAATCACCGCCGACCAGAAAGGGAATGTTTTCGCGGCGCAGATCATTCAAACGCGCATAAAGCCTGTCCATCCATGCCAGCTTATAGGGATATTTCTCGCTGTCGACGGGGTTACCGTTCGGCAGATAGATATTGATGACGCGCAGCCCTTTATAATCAATCTCCAGATATCTGGCTTGCTCATCTTCCTTATCTCCGGGAAGATGATCCAGAATCACTTCCTGGGGTTCTTTGGATAAAATCGCCACGCCGTTATAGGCTTTTTGGCAGACGGCTTCCGACTTATACCCAAGGGAATCAAAGCTGTCTTTGGGGAATTCCAGCCCCTTTAATTCCTGTAAAAGTAGCAGATCCGGCTGGTTTGCCTGCAGCCACCGCGTCACATGCTCACCACGTGCCTTGATTGAATTTACATTCCAGGAAACAATTTTCATTGACATAATTTTTATGCGTTATAGCTTTAATTTTTTGTAATACTAAAAGTGCACAGATATGTTGAGTTTTGCAAGGGACATTGATCCTGCCGTAGATAAGGCAGAATACAAGCGGCTGATTGACCGCGAAAAAACCATCATGGCGATGCATCCCTTGAAGCTTGTCATGGCACATGATTTCTACGAAGCCGTCAGGGGCGTAGACAAAAATGGTGTGTCTGTCCCGCATAGAGTATTTTCCCACATTTTCGGCGAACATGCCCAGCTGATCAAAGGTAATTTACAATCTCTCGTTCGAAGAAAAAAGGTGCGCAGCGCCCTCATCTCCTATGATGAATTTCAGGGAAATATAAAACGCTATGTTGATAGGGCGGCGGCCGAATATATCGACGAAAGAATTGCGCTGGCTAAACAAAAAGGCGGCGTAGCCGAAATGTTTGACGGTTATTCTCACCCGGATTTTGCCCCGATTACGCCAGAAGATTTCTCTATGGAGGGGCGCCAAAAACGTATTCGGGAATTTGCCGAAATGTTTAACATGCAGGCATATAGATTGCGTGATCTTGTCAAGGCAATGGATACGACCAATTATATTGTCACCACCATCGGCGGGCGAATAAACAGGTATGAAAATATTTCTCTCAGGCAGGGGGAAGGAGATGACGCACTTCAATTCTGGCGGCGGGTTAACGCGCTGGACGATTATAGTCACGTTCTGGAAGATACCCCCAATCATGGCGGCAGAAAAGATCGTCGCCCATATTTTATAGCGGTGGGCGGCCTTGTCGGCGCCCCAATCAGCGGCATGGCTTAAGAACAGAATTATACTTTTAAGGCGTTCTCGGGTTTTTTATCTGACACGTAATAACTTTGATGATGCAGTTTTATTTGCTGTTCCAGAATCGCATCAATATCGGCCTGCGCTTCTTCCTTTGTGTCGCGCTCGGAAATAATGAAGACATTGCCATTAAAATCTTCTCTCAAAGCGTACCAAGTGGAAGGCTCGGTAATTTGCATGACCTACACCGAAAAACTGGTGCCGCAGCCGCAGGATGACGTCGCGTTCGGGTTGTTAACCTTGAAATAGGCGCCGACAAGATCATCAACATAATCAATTTCCGAACCGTCAATAAAGGGAAGCGAAACACCGTCTACCAAAACACCGACGCCGTCTTTTTCAAAAACATGGTCGTCATCATTTTTGACCGTATCGGGCTTGAAGGAATATTCAAATCCCTGACAACCGCCGCCGTCAACCTGAATGCGAAGCATCAGATCGGGGGAGTTCTCTTTTTCACGTAAAACTTTCAAACGTTTTACAAAATTATCGGTCAATGTAATGGTCATTTTTTTAAACACCGGGTTGATGACAAACTTTTACTTGCGGATATTCTTTCGCAAGATCGTCTTCCATAGGTAATAAGCTGCGTCTTCCTTTGTCAGTATAGCGTGTTAAAACAAGACAGGAAGAAAAATCGGCACATCGCTTAAAGGCTTCTGCAAAAATCATTCTCGAAATTTTAGTTCCCTCATAATGCCGCCCTCTGAAGTCAGGGCTGACTTCCAAAAAATCCAGCACATCATTTTCAGGTGCCCTGAAAACTTTGGCATAGGCCGCAAAGATACCGTTTATTCGCAGGACAATCAGCTCGTGCCCTTCTTTCAAAGGGGGATCCACAGGATTTCTTTCAAAAACACCAAGCGCTTCTTGGGTTAAAGTCGTGCTCTTTGCCGCATCTATGTATATGACTTGCATAAGTTATAATAACCGACCGACTAAAGAACAAATTCCTGTTTTAAAGGTTCAGGGTTGTTGATCAGGGTGAAAATCCTGCTCGGATTAATGCCTAATGTGTGTGAGAGCTTTTCAATAGAATTCATATATCTGTTTTTCAATCTCTCGGCTTTTCCGGGATTATCACGCTCCATTTGCGAACGGAACAATTCGGCCACGCGTACGGGATGAAGGTTATCACCGTTATCGGAAATTTTAATTTTGATGGCACCGTCATTACAACTTTCAATCAGGTCATCTATAACTTCTTCATACTCCCGTTCGTCATCTTCAGGCTTTGTCAGAAGCTCGACCATGGTGACAACAACCTGCGGCACCCCTTGGCTCAGCAAATATTCGGCATCAACCTTTTTACCGTCAACATAACAATCTTCCATGGTATCATGAAGCCATGCGGCCATGATTTCATGCTCGGTCGCATCGGGGAAAAAGCGGATCAGGTTATTCACCACGCGCTCGGGATGTAAGATATAGTCTTTGCCTGAATGATCTTTTTGTCCTTGGTGAAGCGTATATGCCAGACGCCTTACATCGGCCAAAGTGGCTGTTCCATTTACACTTTGATTAAATTCAGCATGTGACATATTCTACTCCTTGGATATTTTGAATAACGCGAGCATATAGGTATTATGGCTAAAAAACAAGAAGCACCGATCGACCCTGTGGCAGAGGAACAAAGCCCGTCAGACTATAATTACTGCGCCCTGCCGATGGCCGTTTATGCCTGCCGCCCCGATCAAAGCAAGGGGCGGATATATGAGGAAAATGAGAGCGCGACCCGCACTTGTTACCAACGTGATCGTGACCGCATCATCCACGCCAGCGCTTTTCGCCGTTTGAAATATAAAACGCAAGTCTTTGTCTATCACGAAGGGGATCACTACAGAACGCGTCTGTCCCATACGTTGGAGGTTGCGCAAATTGCCCGCTCCATCGCGCGTGCGTTGATGGTGAATGAGGATCTGGCCGAAGCTGTCGCTCTTGCCCATGATCTGGGACATACGCCCTTCGCCCATATCGGGGAGGAATATTTGCAGCAATGCATGAAACCTTTCGATGGGTTTGAACATAATGATCAATCCTTACGTATCCTGACCAAGTTGGAGCGCAAATATCCGGGCTGGCCGGGATTGAACATGACATGGGAAACGCTGGAAGGGGTGGTCAAACATAACGGCCCTGTCAAACTGAAAGAGGGACAAAAACTTCCCACAACCCTAAAAGCCGTACAAACACAAACAGATTTGCGCCTTGATACCTATGCATCGATGGAGGCGCAGGTGGCCGCCATCTCTGATGACATTGCCTATAACAATCACGATGTGGAAGACGGCCTGCGCGCCGGCATGTTTCATTTAAAGGATCTTCAGGAACTGGCCTTGATGGGACCGATCATCGCGCAGGTGAAAAAAGATTGGCCGGGGATTGATGAACATTACATTATTCAGGAAACAATCCGTGAAATGATCGGCGCGATGGTCACTGATGTTCTGCTGGAGACCAAAAAACGTTTGGAAGAATTAAAACCCAAGGGGGTTGAGGATATCCGTATGGCAGGGCGCCAGACTGTGGCGTTTTCTCCCGAAATGTATACCAAGGTGGAAGAGCTTCGCGCGTTCCTGCATAAACGTATGTACCGCCATTTCACTGTCAACCGTATTTGGATCAAGGTGGAGCGGATTATCCCCGACCTCTTCAATACTTTCATGAAGCATTACCAATTATTGCCCGATCACTGGCAAATCCGTGTCGAGGAAGCAGGCGGACTGATTGATAATGTCGCGCAGGCGCGTATTGTTTGTGACTATATCGCCGGCATGACAGATCGCTACGCGATTCGCGAACATGAAAAACTCTTCGATCTGTACTGGGATTTAAGGTAGAAATCCGCTGTTTTTCAGGGGAAACAAACACTTGAGAAAGCAGGGTTTTTCTCCTAAGATTCGACTCATGACTTATCGTGATGAATTTGATGAGCCGCGCCGCGGCGATAGTTTCTTGGGACGTGTCGGCCCCAAGGCAGCCTTTTTTGTTGTTCTGATTGCCCTGTCTTTCATGATCGGCGTGGTGTGGAAGCTTTATGTCGGCGCCTCGGGCGGCGATAGCGAGCAAAACGTGCCGATTGTGCGCGCTGATAATAATCCGTTTAAGGTGACCCCTGATGATCCGGGCGGGATGGAAATTCCGCATAAAGACAGCACGATTTTCTCCTCGCTGAATTCTGATAATGATAACGAAAAGAAAATCGAAAATCTTCTGGCGGAAGATGATAACGAGGAACCAATGCCCCGTTCCCAGCTTTTTGCAGGGTTAAACACCGATGCCAATCCTGATTTGACTGTTGAGGAAGAAGATTC
>DAOPJS010000035.1:0-8502 GCA_035399785.1 Alphaproteobacteria bacterium | reverse complement strand
AATCAAAGGTTCAGGCCGCCTCACTTTTACTTTTGCGGATGATATTGGTTGTACTGTATCCCTCATAAAGCGGCATGATATCAACCGCGCCGCCATAGGATAAAACCACTTTCGCCTCGGGCAGTTGATCGACCGTATAATCGCCGCCCTTCATAAGGATATCGGGCTTTAACGCCGCAACCAGATCACAGGGGGTATTATCCTGTCCTTCTTCTTCCGCCCCGAAAAAGACAACGAGGTCAACAGACCCAAGTGCCCCAATGACGGTGGCACGGGCCATCTGGTCATTAATCGGGCGGTTTTCCCCTTTCAGAATTTTGACGGATTGGTCATGATTTAGCCCCAAAACCAGCCTGTCGCATTTATCCCGTGCCTGATTCAGATAATTAACATGACCATAATGAACAATATCAAAACAGCCATTGGTAAAGCCGACTTTTAATCCCTGCTTTTGCCATTTGCGAATAAGTTCCTTGGCGCTGTCCCAATCGGCGATACGGGCAATGCGCCCTTGCGATAAGTTGTTATCGTCATTTTCAATCGCACTCAAAATTTCATCATGACGAATAATCGCCGTGCCGACTTTTGCCACAGCCAAACCGCCGGCAATATTAGCAAATTGCGCTGCGTCAACCAAGGAAGCACCCGCGGCCAAACACGCAGCCAAAACAGCAACAACCGTATCTCCCGCGCCGGAAACATCATAAACTTCCTGCACTTTGGTTTTTAAATGTTTCACTGTTCCTTTTTTAGGAACAACTGACATGCCGTCTTCGGAACGTGTTGCAACAACATTTTCAACACCGCTTTGTTTCATCAAAACCTGCGCTGCTAATTCAATATTATCATCACTGTCGACGGGCATGTTATTTGTAGCGGCAGATAATTCTTTCTTATTCGGCGTAATAACGCTGGCACCCTTATAAATGCTGAAATCCGTGCCTTTCGGATCAACAATGACAGGTATCTTTTTTTTCTTCGCCAAATGGATAAGTTTCTTAATCAAGTCGGGACTTAAGACACCTTTGCCGTAATCCGATAAAATCATTAGTTTCGTTTTGCCAATAATTTTTTCAGCATGCTCCAAAATTTTATCCTGAATATTTTTGGCTATAACAGATGTCTGTTCGCGATCCACACGTAAAAGCTGTTGATTTTGTCCAAGATAACGGGTCTTCAAAATTGTCGGGCGCGTTTCATCAATTATCAAACCTTCCCCGCTTGCCCCCATATCCTCGATTCTATCAATGATATTTCTACCTGCGGCATCTTGTCCGATGACGGCAACAAGCTGAACAGGACAGCCAAGAGCGTTCAAATTGGCGAACACATTCCCTGCACCCCCTAACATCGTATCTTCGCGCAATACGGATAAAACAGGGATCGGCCCTTCGGGGGAAATGCGTGAAACACTGCCATAGACAAAATTATCAAGCATGATATCGCCGATAAGCAAAACCGGAGAATTTTTGAATTCTTTTGATAAGTTATTGAAATTATTCATTATTATCTCTTATTTCCACGTTTTGGCTGCCTGCCATGCCTGACAATAGCGCGTTTTAAGGATTTCTTAACCAAAAAATTGCGTTTTTATTGAATGCGTTAGTATTTCAGTAACCATTTCCGGAGATAATATAAGTCTAGGGGTTTAACAATTTTTTAGTGCGGGACAGGGTACGTGCAATATCAAAAAGAACATAAAGGGATATTTTCCGGCCTGAAAGCCAGGTTGAAGAAGAACCGTCTTGGTGAACTTCTTGTTCTTGACGGCATCCTGACACCTCAACAACTTGATCTGGCGCTGCAAACCAGCCGAGCGCGCGGACAACAATTAGGTCACGTCCTTGTGGCCGATAATCTTGTTTCAAGATCTGCCATTCGCCGCACACTTTTCGAACAATTTACTCTGCGTTGCTTGATGACGGGGGTTGCTGTCTTTATCTCTCTCGCATCAATGGGTTTTGCCAAGCAGGCACGCGCCGGACAAATTCAAGATGCAACAGCAAGAATTTCTCTGGTTCAGCAATCTTTTGAAAAGGCCAGCTATCATCCGAAACTATTCGGCTCAACTGAAAAACGCTCAACATCTTTGAAGGCATTCACAAAATGGACAACCATGTTCGAGCGTTTTAATGCTTCACTCAATTCAAGCAGTGGATCAGCGGAAATTACAAAATTTCAGAGAGATTTGCAGGAACTGAAAGGCATGCCGCTTAATAAAATGGTGGTTCGCGTCAATGACATGATGAACGCCAAACGCTATGTCACCGACCAGGCCAATTACGGACAAACTGATTACTGGGCAACACCGGTTGAATTTTTGAAACGCGGCGGTGATTGTGAAGATTACGCCATTGCAAAATATACAGCATTGAAAGCTTTGGGTGTGCCTGAAAACAGATTGCGTATCGCAATCGTACAAGACCTGCAGAAAAACGTACCGCACGCTATCTTGATTGTTTACACAGATCAGGGCGCAATGGTTTTGGACAACCAAATGAAAGCACCCGTCAGCGTTGACCGTGTCACTCATTACAAACCTATCTTCTCTATTAATCAGGAAGCATGGTGGTTGCACACTGCGCCAAAAGACGGCAGCGTCACACGCGTGGCCTCTTCCTCAAGATAAACACAAATACCAATTGATATGACGAAGCCCCATAAGGGGCTTTTATTTTATTAAATTATGTAAATTAATTATCTTTCAAGTACCCTTGACCTCGCAGGAAAGTGCCATTACTAATTTACTCATTACGTAAAAATAATTCAGTTATTTGTATTGAGTAGGCTACTGCCCATGCTGAGGCGTTCTTTGTTTTTTACCGGCTTGTATTGTGCGTTATTGAATTTAGCGCCTATCGGTATCTCTGACGCCAATGCCGCAGCAGACGACGTCCTGAAGGCCGAAAACAAACAAAGCGCCCCCTTAAGTATTCTCCCCCAATGGAAACGTATTTTAGAGGATTATGCTTTTGAAGGTTCTATCGAACCGTCTCAGAAATACCGCGCCTGGAAAAAGTTTATTGCCTCGATCGAAAATGATCCGCCGATCCGCCAACTATTAAAAGTCAATTTATGGTTTAACGGCTTCCCTTATAAACAGGATAACTGGATATACGGGGAAGAAGATCACTGGGCAACACCGTCGGAGTTTTTGGAAAACGGCGGCGATTGTGAAGACTATGTCATCATTAAATATCTGACCCTGCGCCGCCTTGGCTTCCCTGCAAAGGACATGAAAATAGCCATGGTCTATGATGTATTCAGCGGCACCGATCACGCGCTTTTGGTTGTGGATCTGGACGGTGAAAATTACATTCTTGATAACCGTGACAATATGACAGTTGCCGCGCATTACACCAAACGCTACAAACCGCATTTCGTTTTCAATGAAGAAAATTTGTGGACTTATGACAGCCCTGTGATCGCCCGCGCCAAAGCACAAGACAACGACGCAGCCGATATTATGCCGGGTAACCGTTAGAGTTTTTTAAACAACATCTGCAATACGCAAAACATTTGTCGTACCACTGACCCCGAAAGGAACGCCGGCGGTCAAAACAATTTTGCCCCCTTTTTGCGCATACCCTTTTTCTTTTACGAGTCCGACAGCACGTTCAACCGTTTCGGCAAAACTGCTGACATCCGTAATGTGAATGGTGCGCACTCCGAAAGATAAAACCAGACGCCGCGCCGTTTGAATATTTTGTGTCAGACACAGGACAGGAACATCTGGACGTTGACGTACAGTACGCAGTGTCGTTGATCCCGATGTTGTATAATTCACAATTGCCGCCGCGCCGATATCTTCAGCAACATAGGTTGCCGCCACAGTAATCGCATCGGATGGATCAGCCTCTGTTTCAGGATGATCGGCGTCCATAATGCGGCGATAATTATTATCGCTTTCGGTGCTTTCACAAATGCGGTTCATGATGGACACCGCCTCGACAGGATATTGTCCGACGGCCGTTTCCGCAGAAAGCATCACCGCATCCGCCCCGTCATAAACAGCGGTGGCAACATCGGACGCTTCCGCCCGTGTCGGCCGCGCATTATCAATCATTGATTCCAACATCTGGGTTGCAACGATAACGGGCTTACCGGCGTGGCGCACACGGCGCACAACTTTTTTCTGGACGGCGGGCACTTGTTCGGGTGGAATCTCAACACCTAAATCACCACGTGCCAGCATAATACCGTCAACAACATCGATAATTTCATCAATACATTTCACAGCAGATGGTTTTTCGATTTTTGCCATCAGGGCGGCGCGGCCTTTAATCAGTTTTTGTGCTTCGATAACATCTTCGGGTTTTTGGACAAAGCTCTGCGCGATCCAGTCAACGCCCATACCAATTGCCGCCTCCAGATCCAGACGGTCTTTCTCTGTTAGTGCCGCAATCGGCAAGATGATGCCGGGAATATTGAAACCTTTGTTATTTGATAACTTTGATCCGGTGACAATTTCCGAATCCAATCCGTTTTTATCCTTAGCCGTAATTTTGACCCGTACCTTGCCGTCATCCAGCAAAATTTCGGAACCGATCTCCATGGCTTCAATCACTTCAGGATGCGGTAATTGGACACGGGTTTCATCCCCCAAAGCGTCATCCAGATCAAAACGGAAGGCCATTCCCTGATGAATTTCAATCGAATCGTTTTTAAAACGCCCGATTCGCAGCTTCGGTCCCTGCATATCTGCCAACAAGGCAATGGGACGACCGAATTCAGCCTCTAAGGCGCGGGCGGTTTCAACATTTTTACGGTGGGCATCATGGGAACCATGGGAAAAATTCAGGCGGAACATATCCACCCCTGCCTCAAACAAGGCTTTCATCATAACGGGATCGCCCGATGCGGGGCCCAAAGTAGCAACAATTTTTGTCTGTCTGTAGCGGCGAATCATCTGTGTTCTGTCCTTTTCTTATGAGTCTTCGTTTTTGTCTTCATATATATAGTCGCTATTCATCGCTTTAGGTACCGCCTAAATGATCGATTCTCTTAAAATTTTTCAAAAATCATCTAAATATAGAGGGTGGTCTGACTGCATTGTCGAACAGGGCGACAAAAATTTTAAATAATTTTTGTAATTTTCTTTCTTTTTAAAAATTTTATAAGACGGGGATAAGAGTCAAAAAATTCTTATGTATGCGTAAATACTGGATTTTTTGGCATTTAATTGGCGTCAAACAACCAAATTATGGGCTGGGATAACCGTTTTTTATTCTGGACAGTGCCACGAGATATAGTATGTTTATAGACATTACACCGCTAGGGGTTGTGGTTCATTAATTCACGTTTCCACAGCTTATCCACAGCAGTTACACACATATTGTTATTAAATTCTTACAAATGGGGAGTAAGGGTCATGTTTGACTACGCACAAATTGAAGGGGGAAATCGGGTCCAAATCGACCGTTCCCGCGACAAAAATCTGACAAAATTCGGCATCGAAACGCTTTATGACAGATATCTTCTGCCGGAAGAAGCCCCGCAAGACCTGTTCGCCCGCGTGGCTATGTACTATGGCGATGATTCCAAACACGCCCAGCGTTTATATGACTATATCTCCAAATTATGGTTTATGCCTTCTACGCCGATTCTGTCCAACGGCGGAACCAGCCGCGGCCTGCCGATCTCTTGTTTCCTGAACGAAACACAAGACTCTCTGGAAGATATTGTATCCTTATGGAACGAAAATGTCTGGCTGGCCTCTTTAGGCGGCGGTATCGGCTCCTACTGGGGCAATGTCCGCTCCATCGGCGAAAAAGTCGGCCGTAACGGTAAAACATCCGGTATTGTTCCGTTCATCCGCGTGATGGACTCCCTGACGCTGGCCATTTCCCAGGGGTCTCTGCGCCGTGGCTCTGCCGCTATTTATCTGCCGATCTGGCACCCTGAAATCGAAGAATTCATTGAAATGCGCCGCCCGACAGGTGGTGACCCCAACCGTAAAGCATTGAACCTGCACCAAGGGGTGCTGGTCACTAATGGCTTTATGCAGGCTGTTGAAAAAGGCGAGGAATGGGCCTTAAAATCTCCGAAAGACAATGCCGTCATCGCCAAAGTGAATGCCCGTGATCTGTGGATTCGTTTGCTGACCGCCCGTATTGAAACAGGCGAGCCGTACATTATCTATATTGACCATGTAAATGATGCGATTCCTGACCACCACAAAATGGCCGGTCTGAACGTCAAGATGTCTAACTTGTGTTCCGAGATCACCCTGCCGACAGGGCGTGACCATCTGGGCAATGACAGAACCGCGGTTTGCTGTCTGGCCTCTCTCAACCTCGATAAATGGGATGAGTGGAATGACAATCCACAATTCGTAGAAGATATCATGCGCTTCCTTGATAATGTGCTGTCGGACTTTATTGAAAAAGCCCCTGACAGCATGAAGCGGGCGAAATATTCCGCAATGCGTGAACGCTCCGTCGGATTGGGCGTTATGGGTTTCCATTCCTTCCTGCAATCAAAAATGATTCCGATGGAAGGGGTGATGGCAAAAGTCTGGAACCGCCGTATGTTCCAACACATTAAACGTCAGGCCGATGATGCCTCCCGCAAATTGGCGGAAGAGCGCGGTGCCTGCCCCGATGCTGCCGACTACGGCATTATGGAGCGTTTCTCCAACAAGATGGCAATTGCCCCGACAGCTTCTATTTCCATCATCTGCGGCGGATCTTCTCCGGGTATCGAGCCGAATGCGGCCAACGCCTATACGCATAAAACATTATCCGGTTCTTTCCCTGTTAAAAACAGATATCTGACAGAACTGCTGGAAGAAAAAGGCCAGAACAATGATGATGTCTGGAGTTCTATCTTCACCAATGAAGGCTCCGTACAACATCTTGATTTCCTCACACAGGAAGAAAAAGATGTTTTCAAAACTGCTTTTGAAATCGACCAGCGCTGGCTGATTGAGCATGCCGGCGATCGTGCACCGTTCGTCTGTCAGGCACAAAGCTTGAACGTGTTCCTGCCTGCTAATGTTCATAAAAAAGACTTACACGGTATTCACATGGAAGCATGGAAGAAAGGTGTTAAATCTTTGTATTACTGCCGTTCCAAATCTATTCAGCGTGCGGAAAGCAATGCCTCATGGATCAGAACACGTGAATCCGAAGGGCGCGAGCCCGAGCTGGCGGCACAACCGGCCAATTACGAGGAATGCCTCAGCTGCCAATAAGTTCTAAGTATGCTAAGTCATTAAGTATAATCAAAAGAGCTCCTCTCCTCAGGAGCTCTTTTTTTGTAACAAATCCTGAAAGCAGGCGAATAAAGAGGAAATACAAAAGGATTACAGTCATGCAAAAGCCGCATTACATTACGCTATTCCTGCTGTCGTCGATGCTGACGACAGGTTTTTTCATACCTAATGCCGGAGCGGCGGATATGAATGATACAACGACGATGAGCGAAGAAATGAAAGACAAGAAAGAAATGAATACCGATCACCTGACCCCTTTGCAAAAGAAAGTTACTATGGAAGGCGGAACGGAAGCACCGTTTAATAACGAATACTGGGACAACCATGAAGAAGGTATTTATGTTGATGTCATTAATGGCGAGCCGCTCTTTTCCTCCACCGATAAATTTGATTCGGGAACAGGCTGGCCCAGCTTCACCCGCCCTATATCAGAGCATATGATCGGTGAAGAAAAAGATACCAAATTCGGCATGGTCAGAACGGAAGTAAAATCCAAAACAAGCAATGCCCATTTGGGACATGTCTTCAATGACGGCCCGAAAGAATCAGGCGGCCTGCGTTATTGCATCAACTCTGCCTCCATGCGATTCGTGCCCAAAGCCGATCTGGAAAAAGAAGGTTATGGGGAATATTTGAAACTCTTCGAAGAGAAGTAATTTTCATGCGTGTTTTTGATCTGCAGGGCACCAAAATTTCGAAAATCAAAAAATACTGAAAAACACAATATATAGTGTTTTAAAAATACAAAACATACTATATATTTGATTTACGTCTCAATTCGGGGCGTCAAAATAACCTCAGGAAATAGCGATTTTAAAGCTGTGGACGAATCGACTCAAATGACTCGGATTCACAGGCTCAAATTCTACAATTGAGGGTATTAAGAATCGAAATTTGTAACTATTTAAAAACCAGGAGAAATACCATGGCAACCGCCCGCGACGAAAAAAGACAGGCCATTAACGACCTCGACAAATCTGACTCACCCCTTTTGGTAGAGCGTCATATCTATAAACCGTTTCTGTATCCATGGTGTTATGAGGCGTGGCTCACCCAGCAACGCGTTCACTGGTTACCCGAGGAAGTGCCACTGGCAGAAGATGTTCGCGACTGGAAAAAGAATCTGACTCCCGCAGAAAAGAACCTGATGACGCAGATTTTCCGTTTCTTCACCCAGTCCGATGTAGAAGTAAACAATTGTTATATGAAACATTATTCACAAGTCTTCGGTCCTGTCGAAGTTCAGATGATGCTCTCGGCTTTCTCCAACATTGAAACAATTCATA
>DAOPJS010000034.1:0-8529 GCA_035399785.1 Alphaproteobacteria bacterium | reverse complement strand
CGCTGTTGAAAAGACCTGTGACTTTTTGGTCGGAATGGTTGTGTTGCGATCAATCAAACGCGTAAATACACCGCCCAAAGTTTCGATACCAAGTGACAATGGTGTTACGTCCAGCAACAGAACATCTTTGACGTCCCCTTGCAGAACACCGCCCTGAATGGCCGCGCCATCGGCAACAACTTCATCAGGGTTCACCCCTTTGTGAGGGTCTTTACCGAAGTAGTCCTTCACCGTTTCGATGATTTTCGGCATACGGGTCATACCCCCGACCAAAATTACATCATCAATGTCGGAGGCTTTCAAACCGGCATCTTTCAAGGCAGACTTCACGGGATCAAGCGTGCGTTTGACCAAATCATCAACAAGGCTTTCCAGTTTCGCACGGGAAAGTTTGATGTTCAGGTGTTTGGGGCCTGATGCATCTGCCGTGACGAACGGCAGGTTCACTTCTGTCTGTTGTGAAGAAGACAGCTCGATCTTTGCTTTCTCTGCTGCTTCTTTCAAACGTTGCAGAGCCAGCTTGTCCTGACGCAGGTCGATACCTTGTTCTTTTTTGAACTCATCCGCCAGATAATCGATAACGCGAAGGTCGAAGTCTTCCCCGCCGAGGAATGTATCCCCGTTGGTTGATTTCACTTCAAAGACACCATCGCCGATTTCAAGCACGGATACGTCGAATGTACCGCCACCCAAGTCATAAACAATGATGGTTCCTGTTGATTTTTTATCCAGACCATAGGCAAGGGCTGCGGCTGTCGGCTCGTTAATAATACGAAGCACTTCCAGACCGGCAATCTTACCCGCATCTTTAGTCGCCTGACGTTGAGAGTCGTTGAAGTAGGCAGGAACGGTAATAACCGCTTGCTCGACTTTTTCACCAAGAAAGCTCTCGGCTGTTTCTTTCATCTTTTGCAGGATCATCGCGGAAATTTGTGACGGAGCCATTTTCTCCCCATCAATTTCCACCCAGGCATCGCCATTATCGCCTTCCACAATATGGAAGGGGGCTTTGCTCTTCATATCCTGAACATCTTTATCCTTAAAACGGCGACCGATCAGTCGTTTAATCGCAAAAACAGTGTTTTCAGGATTGGTCACAGCCTGACGTTTGGCAGGTTGTCCGACAAGTCTTTCACCATCTTTTGTAAAACCCACCATCGAAGGGGTGGTTCTGGCGCCTTCAGCGTTTTCAATAACGCGAGGCTCTTTTCCGTCCATGACGGCAACACAAGAGTTTGTGGTTCCTAGGTCAATACCTATTACTTTTGACATGCTTTTTTCTCCTTATAATAAGCAAGAGTTATAGCCCTTACGTCGGAATATTCCAACCGCAAAAGCCGAATTTTTTGCCTTCATTTTTTGATTTATCACTGCGTCATTCGCCGCTTATGTATGTTTTATACACTTCGCGTCTCATTCCTTGTGCTAAACCAAAATATTTTGGCAAATACACACAAATCAAAGGCCCGTTTTTCACAGCACCTTCATGATTCATTTATATCAAATCCACCCTGCAAAAATCAAGTTTTTCACCTAAAAGATTGACATATAAATTTATGTAAATTAAAACAACAAACTGTTTTAATACGGAAAAAAACGATGTCACACAGACACTTATTCAGAAATAGTGCGCAAACCGCCGAAGGCAGCTTTTCGGCGGTGTTTGAAGCCGCCATAAAAGAGGCAGAGGGTTTTTTAGCCGAAGCACGAAAGCTAGGTTTGGTTGATAGATATGATGCTGATCTGAAAGAAAAAGTGAACTACAGAGTTCATACGTTCAGGGTTGCCGGCCCTGCCAGTGAAGTGCGATATTCCAACCGCAGTATTCTTTCATCGGCATGGTCAGATGTGGCCAAAACCAAAAAAGGAATTGTTGAGCCGCGGCGTAAGCTTGTTGATTATTATCTTAAAATCACACAGACGCGTGAAACAGGTATCGTCAAAGTGGAGTTTAATGTCTTGGGTTACGGCAGACATGTAAACCGTCTGGGCGCAGTTCAACCTGTTGAATTAGAAAAATTCGATCGCCGCAAAACAAACCCGTTCTTTAAATCCACAGGGAATTTGATGATGGCTTTAAAACCGATTATCGAGGCCGGCGCAAATAAATATACCAGAAGGCTGGATCGCCTGACGAAACCTTAAACAGATTTAAGCCTGCTGATCGATTTTATGTTCGCCCGAGGGAGGGGCACCACTTTCCGCCTTGGCAATGCCGACTTTCGCCGCGCGGAGAAGGCGGTCATTCAAAACATAGCCTGCCTCGACAACCTGAATGACTGTCCCTGCGGCTTTACCCGGCATGGGTGCTTCAAACATCACTTCATGGTAGTTGGCATCAAACGGCTCATCCAGCGGCTCGATCTTGCGAATGCCGTGACGGTCGAAAGTCGCCAGCAATTCTTTTTCCATTGCCTTTAGCCCGTCGGCAACCGCAGGGGGCGTATCGGCAGGCATGGTTTCAAGGGCACGGGCGAAATTATCACCGAAGCTCAACATGTCGCGCGCAAAATTGGCGACAGCATATTTACCGGCATCATCGCGGTCTTTCATGGCACGTTTGCGGGTGTTTTCTGCATCTGCCAAGGCGCGCATGGTACGGTCGCGGGCTTCCAGCAATTCCTGCTGCAAGCCGGCTATAATTTCTTCTGCTGTTTTGGGCGCATTTTCCTGCCCGTCTTCCATGTTGACAACGTTTTCTTCTGCCATGTTGTCATCTTCTTCAGTCTTTTTGTTTTCTTCGCTATTCATCGTATTCAAATATTTATCTTTATAATGTTGTTCCCGGACGGGTTACAAAAACTTTTAACGCAACAGGCAGTCCTTGTCTTCCTTCGGGGCCGACATAAGGGCGCAGTACCTGAATAGTTCCCAGTTCCGCGTAACCGTCTTCATTTAAGCTATCCAGTGTTCTACCGTTTGGATCCATAAAATAAAAGACATTATTTTTACCTGATGTATCCAGTCCTTCTTGTTCGAACACAGGTTGAAGGGCGTTTCTATACGCAAGATTACGCACGCTTTGGGCGATATCTTCATCTTTATCAGCCATGGGGACCTGTACGGCGACCAGTGCTTTACCGCTGAAATAATAAACGAGTTTATTTTTATCGGGGCCTGTCAGCCCTTGTGCTTTGAAGGCGATCATGCTGTCGGGAACCAAAACCACGCTGTCGGGCAGGAGGGTTACATCGTAACGATCTTGTACTTTGCCGTTGCTGAAGCGGATTTGTTTGACGCCCCTTTTTTCAAGATCTTTGGCGCTGACAACAACAAGCGCGGAGACAACCTTGCTTTTTTGATCGCAATCAAAAGTCGGATTTTCAGTTTTCGTAACTTTACGGCGATAATCCTTTACTTTGATGTCCATATAATTGTCATCAATGAAGCTGGCTTCGTATTCAAGCGGGCTGAGCTCAAAACAACCTGATGAGCTGTTGGCTAATTTCATCATAATCCCGAATTGATCAGGATCCATATAATGATAATGGACAAGGGACACTTGGATGTTGCCGACTTCAATCTTATCGCTTTTTTCAAGCGATTGTTTTTTCAGCTGTCTGTTCACATCCGCCGCATGGTTTTGAAAGGTTGTGCCGGGAGGGACGAAAATCTGGTCGTCCATGTCATCCTGCGCCATTGCAGGCGTATAAAAAACAAAGAGAGCCAAGGCAGTAAGAAGAAGTTTTTTCATGGTTTTACGATATTGTTATTCCTGACGTGAATCATACCCGCTATCCCGCGTCAGGGCAAATACTCGCTTTATTTACCCAAAGCTACGAATGCGGCGGGAAAGGATTTCGGCCATATAGTTAACCGTGGGGATAACTTTGGCATAATTCAGCCTCGTCGGGCCGATAACACCAATCGCGCCAACGATACTGTTGGAGCCGTTGTGATAGGGGCTGAGGATCAGGGAATGACCGCTGCCTTCAAAGATAGAATTTTCCGAGCCGATATAGATTTTAACGCCGTTGGCATTAGAGGCTTCTTCCAGAATTTTCGAAACGGTTTCTTGTGATTCGAGCTGCTCCATCAAATCTTTTAACCGCTCAAGATTATTCAGCGCGGCGGGATCTTTCAAAAGTTGCGAACGGCCATGAACGATTAATTTTCCATCGCTTAATTTTGTGACAAGGCCCGCCTCGATAATTTTCGCCATAAGCGGATCAATTTCTGATTTACGCGCCTTGATTTCATCCAGAATGGTTTCGCGCATTTGTGAAATTGTCTTGCCGTAGAGTTTTTCTGATAAAAACATACCGGCTTGGCGAAGCATGTCCGGCGTGATGCCGACTTCGATGTCCATGACGCGGTTTTCGACGCTGCCGTCTTCGGAGACCATTACGACCATGGCTTTTTGCGGCGCGATAGAAACAAATTCGATATGGCGCAAGGCTTTATCCGCTTGCGTCGGGGCAACAACGAGCCCTGCGCTGGAAGACAGGCCTGATAACGTTACACTGGCGCGTTCGAAGACACTGTCGATGGATAAGTTGGCATTGTTGCAATCTTCTTCCATGGCTGCCCGTTCAATCTCGCTGAGGGTGCCTATCTCTAAAATACCATCAACAAAAAAGCGTAGCCCCAGATCGGTCGGCATACGACCTGCTGATGTATGTGGCGCTTGCAACAATCCCATATCTTCCAGATCCGACATAACATTGCGAATGGTGGCGGGGGAGAAGTCAAAATTGCGGGATAAGGTGCGGGAGCCGACAGGGTTGCCGTCCGCCATATAGCTTTCCACAATATGACGAAAAACCGCGCGGGCGCGTTCATCCATTCCTAATATTGTGTTTAGTGTTGTCATAAAGGGAACTATAAGTCGGTTTGTATAAATTGACAATTGTTCTGTAGGCCGTAAAGTGGCGGCAGAACAACTATTTGAATATATAAAGGACAGATTATGACACGCCCCTCAGGCCGCAACCCGAATGACCTCAGACAAATTGAGCTGATCCCCAATTACCTAAAACATGCCGAAGGATCATGTCTGGCTAAATTCGGTGATACCCATGTGCTTTGCACGGCCACGGTGGATGAGCGTGTGCCGGGTTGGATGCGCGGCCTCGGAAAAGGGTGGGTTACGGCGGAATACGGCATGCTTCCGCGTTCGACGGATCAGCGTATGGACCGTGAGGCGGCACGCGGAAAGCAGTCAGGTCGCACGCAGGAAATTCAGCGCCTTATCGGGCGTGCGCTTCGCGCCGTTGTCGATATGAAGGCTTTGGGTGAACGTCAAATCATTATTGATTGTGACGTCATACAGGCAGATGGGGGCACCAGAACGGCTTCTGTCACAGGTGCCTATGTTGCACTTCACATGGCGCTGCAGCATTTGGTCGATTTAAAATTACTTGCCGCACTTCCTTTGTCCGATACGGTATCGGCTGTCTCTTGTGGCATTTATAAAGGAAGCCCTGTGCTGGATCTGGATTATGCCGAAGATTCAAATGCCGAAACCGATGCCAATTTTGTTATTACAGGTAAAGGCGGAATTGTTGAAATTCAGGGAACGGCAGAGCAAGAACCGTTCAGTGAAGAAGAATTTCAAACATTACTGAACCTTGCCAAAGCAGGCTGCCGCGATTTGCACGAAACGCAAAAGAAAGTGTTAGGGGTGTAATTTGAAAATAGAAACGCTGGTCATTGCAACCCATAACAAGGGTAAGGTCGCCGAATTTGAAAAACTTTTGGCAGGAACGGGAATTATTTTAAAATCTGCCGCAGATTTTAATCTGCCTGAACCCGAAGAGACCGAAGAAACATTTGTCGGTAACGCCTTGTTGAAGGCGCGGGCGGCGGTTGAGATGACAGGCCTGCCTTGTTTGGCAGATGACAGCGGTCTGGAGATATCAATTCTTGACGGAGCACCGGGAGTTTATTCGGCGCGCTGGGCAGAAACCCCAAGCGGTGAACGTGATTTTAATTTTGCAATGCAGCGTGTGCATGACGCTGTGGCAAAATCAAAAGCAGGACCGATTAACGGAACACAGACCGCAAATTTCAGAGCTGTCTTGGCATTGGTTTTTCCGGGCGGTCAGTTTGAATTATTTGAAGGGTGGATGGATGGCCGTTTATGCTGGCCACCGCGCGGCGATAACGGGCATGGATATGATCCGATTTTCGTTCCTGATAATTACGACATAAGCTTTGCGGAAATGACGGCTGAAGAAAAAAATAAAACAAGTCACCGCGGTTTTGCCGTTCAGAAATTTCGCGATTATTTGCTGAAAAATGCAGCCTGATGATTTATTCGGTGTTTATGTGCACTGGCCTTTTTGCAAGGCAAAGTGTCCTTATTGTGATTTCAATTCCCATGTCAGTAATTCAATTGACCATGAACTCTGGGCGCAATCCTATTTAAAAGAAATAGACTATATTGCCGATATGACCAAAGGACGACAGGTAACATCTGTTTTCTTTGGCGGGGGAACGCCGTCTTTAATGAAGCCTGCTACAGTTGAAAAAATTCTAAACCATATAAATAAGGTTTGGCGCGTTTCACCGAAAGTTGAGATCACGTTGGAAGCTAATCCGACATCAATCGAGGCGCAAAAATTTTCTGACTTCAAAGCGGCAGGTGTAAACCGTGTTTCTGTCGGGGTGCAATCTCTGCGGGATCAGGATTTGAAATTTCTGGGACGGGAACATTCCGCGCAAGAAGCGCTGGAAGCAATAAAAATTGCCGATTGTATTTTTGACCGTATGAGTTTTGATTTAATTTATGCGCGGCCCGAGCAAAAAATTTCTGATTGGAAAGAAGAATTGAGCGAAGCGCTTCAATATACAAAAGGGCATTTATCCCTTTATCAATTAACAATAGAGCAGGGAACGCCTTTTTATACTATGGCCGCGCGCGGTGAATTTCGTATTCCTGAACAGGATCAGGCAGGAGAGTTTTATGAAGTTACGCAGGAGATTTTGGATGCGTCAGATATGCCTGCTTATGAGATATCCAATCATGCGTCTAAAGGGCAGGAATCTCTCCATAATCTGACTTACTGGAAATATGGTGATTATGCAGGCATTGGCCCCGGGGCACACGGCCGCTTAACTTTGGATCAAAAGAAATTTGCAACGCGCACCCATCGTGCACCTGATATATGGCTTAAAAAAATAAATGAAGACGGAAATGGTTACCATCCGTTTGAAGAAGTTGCATCTGAGGAGCGTTTAACCGAAATGATGATGATGGGTTTGCGCTTGAATACTGGGGTGGAGTTGGCGCAAATAGAACGGGAAACGCAGCAGGATTGGCGAATGGCTTTGCGTCAGGATAAGGTGCAAAATCTTGTCGATGAAGGGCTTTTGATTTTAACAAAAACACATATTAAACCGACATCTGAAGGCATGCAGCGTCTTAATGGGGTGCTGTCGTATCTTCTGGTTTAGTATCCGCTGTTTTTCCGCTGAGGGCATTAATCAAAAATTTGATGTCCTGATCGTTAACAGAAAGATTGGCGCTTTCATCCAGGGTAATACGGCATTTGATTGATGATCCTTTTTTATCTGCTTTCTTGCCGCAAACTTCTTTGATGGCGTTCAGTTTTAGTAAATTTTCTTTCTGGTTTTCTTTGTTTTCCAGTTTCTTGATCGTGGCATCGATATCATCCATACCGAAATTTAACTCTCCTGTTGCACCAAATGGTGATTTTGGATTGGCTTTGACCGTGCCGTCCAAGCTCGCGGAATAAATCTCATTGCCATAGCCGCTCTTGCTCAATGTCATGATGGTTCCCGCATCAGAAAGCATTTTCGGTAAGGTAATCATCGCTTGCAAAGCGGCGACTTGTTTTGCGGCGGGGTTGTCCTGATCTGCAGGAATAATTTTTGCCGCCACATCAAGAATATCTTTCAAAGGTAAGTTCGTCAGGCTCATGTTTATATTGGCATGATCGGGAAGCAGGGCGTCTTCTTCTCCGCCTTTTGTTTTTAAGCCGTTGTAGCTGAGTTGAAGTAATTGTGATATTTTTCCCTGCTGCAAACCATCCGCTGAAAACGCCATATCAAAGTTATCGAAAGAAAGCCCTTTGGTTTTGACCATAGGAATATCGGCGGAATTAAGAATCAATCCTTTAACCGACGCCTGAAGAGAGAGTTTTTCACCTAAATTTTTAAGCATATCGATGAAAGGCAGGTCAGAGTCGTCTTCGTCGGTACTTTGTTTTTGAGAGGGCAAAAACCCTGTTATTTCCATTATACTTGCCGCCTCTTTGGCGCCGATTATTTTTATACCGTCAGGCTTGGCAATTTTAAAATCTACAATATTGATTTTTGCGGGCCCCGACCATTTGCCTTGCTTGTCCTGTTTCAGGTCTGTTGCCGTCATCACTTTGGCAATAGTCAAAACTTCCTGTTTTTTGAAATGACTGAGTTTAATATCTGAATAGGTGGCAGAGAGTTTGGAAAAATTTTCCAGTTTACCGCTCCATAATCCGCCCATTTCCTGAGAGCCAATATCAAGGCGCATAACCTCCTTACCGTCTTTGTCTTTATACAAAATAGGGGTTGGTATGGCGATGG
>DAOPJS010000033.1:0-8598 GCA_035399785.1 Alphaproteobacteria bacterium | reverse complement strand
GCCGTATGGTTTTATCTTGATAGACGGCCTGTATACCCTTGCCGCTGATTTCCTCAACCTGCGATATATCCAGTAAATTGCCTGTATAGGCTTCTGCCAAAGCCTTTGAAAGCGGATGGTTGCTGTGTGAGGCGAGAGAAGCCGCCAAGGCTATGGATTGTTCATCATAGCCGTTCTGCAGGACGGGGTGCCCAAGGGTTAGTGTTCCGGTTTTATCAAACAAGATGGTATCGATCGAAGAAAGGCGTTCCAACGCATCCCCCGATTTTACCAGAATATTTTTTTTCATTAACTGCCCCGTTGCCAAGACCTGAACAACAGGCACCGCCAGTCCAAGGGCGCAGGGACAGGTAATGATCAAGACGGTAATTGCGATGATCAGCGCGTCCTGCCATATCAACCCGCCCAGTAATATCCATCCCAAAAATGCCAGAGCGGCGAAGCTGTGCACCACAGGGGTGTATAGTTTTGCAGCTTTATCCGCGATACGGACATAGGCGGCCTGTCCTTGTCCTGCCTGTTCCATCAGGCGAACGATATCGGCCAGCAGGGAATCTTCCGCCGCCTTGGAAACACTGATAATGACGGGAGCGGATAAGTTAATGGTTCCGGCGAAGACCTCTTCCCCGCGCTTGATTTCACGCGGCACGGTTTCACCTGTTATCAGGGATGTATCAATCTCACTTTCACCGTCCAGCACTTTGCCGTCGACAGGAAACTTTTCACCGACCGCGACGCGGACCTGCATATTTTCGGTTAAATCACGGATCAGGACTTTCCGCTGTTTATTGCCTTCAATGACAGTGGCAAAACCGCTTAGCGTGCTGAGAAGATCAGTGGCGCCGGAGCGTGCCTGCTTGCGTGCCCGAAAATCCAGATAACGCCCGATCAAGAGAAAGAACATCAACATCACCGCAGAGTCGAAATAGACATGATCTCCTTGGCGGATCATCTCAAAAACGCTCATCCCGCCGGCCAGAACAAGGGCGAGGGAGATAGGCACATCCATATTGGTGTGTCCTTTGGATAGGGCGCCAAGGGCAGAGCGGAAAAACGGGCGGCCTGCAAACAGAATTGTCGGCAGGGCAATCAATGCCTGTATCCAATGCATAAGTTCCCGTGTGGCAAAGCCCATGGTTTGGGAATTGGTAATCCACAGGCCGAATGACAAGAGCATGATATTGCCCATGGCAAAGCCCGCGATACCCAAACACAGAAGCAGGAAACGTTCTTCTGTTTGCACTTCGTTTTGGGCGGCGGTGTTGTCATAGGGTTTAACGCCGTAGCCAAGGTTTTTGACAACCTTTACGTAGTCATTAGCTTGCTCAGGTTTTCCTTCCCAAGCAAAATTCAAGCGATTGGTTGAGAAATTCAGGCGGGCATTACGGATGTCTGCTTGAGATAATAAAGAAGATTCAATTTTCTGAATACAGCCTGCGCAATGAACACCGCTGACAAGAACCGAAAGCTCGTACTGACCATCCGTTGTCGGATGCGCCAGGGATTCATACCCTGCTTCTACTTCCCGATCAGCCGGTAAGTTGTCTTGTAGGTTTTGGTTTGATTGTCTTGCGTCCATTGGCTTTCCAGTTTTGCCTCCCACAACCCTTTATAGGGAAGGTTTAAGGGGGCTTCGTATATTCCGTTGCCTTTATGAACCAAACTTATATCAAAATCATGACCGTCTTGCACAGGGCGAATTAATTTTGCCGTGACAGTCGCATTTAACAACGGCGCGCCTTGTTCATCAGCCAGCTTCCAGCGTAGCATAGGGACATCGTAGCTGACTGTATCGTTTAGCTTTGGTTGGTTTTTGGCTTCTTCCAGCACCACATCGTAAGCAAGTCCCTTTTCATAGGCCTGATCGGTGACAAGTCCTGTCTGGGTGCTGATTGCCGTATAGGCAAATATGCCGTCTAATAAGAAAACGACGCCGAAAAAACCTAAAAAGGCAAACAGGATATATTTGTCCTTCGGATGTCTTGTCTTTTCGGTTACAGCTTGCGGCATATTTTATCTCTCTCTTCTTGAAATAAAGACGCTGTCATAAGTATCGGCGATAGCGCTTTGCGTATCTTCGACAATAAACTTGATATCACGCACCAAAGCGGGGGTAACATCTGCGCGTACGTTAATATGATAGGTTCCCACGCTGTCTGCGGCAACATAGATATTATCGGCTGTGACATCTCCCGCTGACTTGACGTCAATCTCCGCATTTTCCAAACCTTCTACGCGTATTTTATAGGTTTTGTGGTCATGGGTTTTGTTCAGAATTTTAATCGTATAGCCGTTACGGATTTCCCCGGAAGAAAGCTGGACGAAAAGCGGGTTGCGGTCGTGCAGGACATGTAGCTCAACAGGCGCACGCGCAATCAGCGTGTAAAGCATGATACAGCCGACAAAGGCCATAATCGCGCCGTAATATATTGTTCGCGGACGCATAATACGGAATTTTTCTTTTCCGCCTTTGACTTCTGCCTCCATATGATTGGTGGTGTCATAGCGGATCAATCCGCGCGGCAGGTCAATCTTGTCCATAATATTGTTACAGGCATCAACGCAAAGGCCACAGGCGATACATTCCATCTGCAACCCATCGCGGATATCAATGCCCATCGGGCAGACCTGAACGCAGGCGGTACAATCGATACAATGGCCGCGTCCTTCCCAGCTTTCGCCTTTTTTGTGGCTGCCGCGCTGTTCTCCACGTTTTTCGTCATAGCTGATAATCAGGGTGTCTTTATCAAACATGGCGGATTGAAAGCGGGCATAGGGGCACATATAGGTGCAGACCTGCTCGCGTGCAAAACCCGCCATTAAATAGGTGCTGAATGTCAGGCCGCCGATAAAGCCCAAAACGGTTGTTGAGACGTCCAGTTGGAAAAAGCTGCGAACCAGTGTCGGGGCGTCGGTGAAGTACAGAACAAACGATCCTGCCGTACACCACGCGATGACCAGCCAGACGATATGGGTCGCTGCAATTTTGGTGATTTTGTCAAAATTCCATGGAGAGTCATGAAGTTTTTTACGGGCATTTCGGTCGCCCTGAATGATCCGCTCAACCCAGACAAATAAATCGGTCCAGACAGTCTGCGGGCAGAAATATCCACACCAGACGCGGCCGAAAAGGCTCGTGACAAAGAAAAGAACAATCGCGGCAAGGATAAGAATACCTGTCAGGATATAAACTTCCTGCGGCCAGATTTCGATATTAAACCAATAGGCGCGGCGAGAGGGAAGATCGATCAAAATGGCCTGATCGGGGGCATTGGGGCCGCGATCCCAGCGGATAAAAGGGGCCAGGTAGTAAATGCCCAGAGTGACAATCATCGCCACCCATTTCAAAATACGGTATCTACCCCAAACCCGCTTGGGGTAGATTTTTTCCTGTTTTGCAAAAAGTCCTAGAAGTCCACCATTACTTTTATTCTGTGATTGGCTCTTGGCCATTTTCTGTTTCCTCTTCACCGCCGCCAAGTTCGTGTAAGTAAATTGTTAATTGGCGAATTGTGTTTTCATCCAGACGGCCTTTCCATGACGGCATCACCCCGGCGCGTGAATTATACACCGTTTCATAGATTGTTTGACGAGAGCCGCCATACAGCCAGATTTTGTCAGTCAGGTTCGGCGCGCCGACAGCGTGATTACCTTTTCCATCCATGCCGTGACAGGCCGCACATTGTTCCTGAAAAATCTGTTTTCCTTGTGCGTAAGTATCTTTTTCTTTCTCGCCTGACAAGGTTAAAACATAGTCAACAACGGAAAAAATCTGATCGCGTGTCAGGATTTTGTCTTTCCCGAAGGCAGGCATTTGTGACACGCGTGTGTCATCGTTTCCGGCGCGGATACCGTATTGCAATGTTTGATAAATCGCGCTCAGCGTTCCGCCCCACAGCCAGTCATCATCATTCAGGTTCGGGTATCCTTTACCGCCTTCAGCGCCTGTTCCGTGACAAGTGGCGCAATGGCTTTTAAAAGCAGAGGCACCGCCTGCGGAAGCAAAGGCGTATAGTTCAGGGTCATTCAAAATTTGATCAAAAGAAGATTTTTCAAATTTATTCAAATAAGCTTCCTGACGGGCGACAATCTCTTTCTGGCTTTTTTCAAGCTCGACAAATTGTGTATAGCCGCTTGTTCCTTCAGTTGCACCACCCAGAACAGGCCATGCAGGGTAAATCACCCAATACCATACGGACCAAATGCAGCAGACAAGGAATACCCATACCCACCAACGCGGCAGCGGGTTATTCAATTCTTTCAAACCGTCCCATTCATGTCCTGTGGTTTCAACACCGCTCAGTTCATCAATTTCTTTTTTATTATCGTCGCTCATTATTTTCTCTCCGCGTTAGCATTTTCCTCTAGGGGAATTTGAGCCATTTTCTCATATTTCTTTTTTGCACCGGGACGGAAAGTCCAGACAGCAATCAGGCAGAAAAAGCCAAAAAAGAATAAAAGACCAATCAGTCCGATATCGGCGTTGGCAAATATCTCTTTCATTGTGCGCCCCCTTCGACTTTTTCGGCTGATTCAAAATCAACCATGGTACCCAGAACCTGAAGATAGGCGATCAAGGCATCCATTTCGGAAATCATATTTGGCTGACCGTCGAAATCACGTGTATTTACATTGTCACCATAGCGGCTTTGCAAACCGGCTTTATCTCCGCGGCCTTCGCCTGTCGCTTGAGCGGCAGCATCTTTTTCAGCAAATTTGATCATCTCATCGCTGTAAGGAACGCCGACGGCGCGAAGGGCTTTCAAGTGATCTGGCAGATCATAAAGCTTTGCTCCTTTTTTCATCAGAAACGCGTAAGAAGGCATAATTGATTCAGGGACCAGATCACGCGGTTCTTTCAGGTGGGCCTTGTGCCATTCATCGGAATATTTACCGCCGACACGTGCTAAATCAGGCCCTGTTCTTTTTGATCCCCATTGGAACGGGTGGTCATACATGCTTTCAGCTGCCAGTGAGTAGTGACCATAACGCACAACCTCATCACGCAGCGGGCGGATTTGTTGTGAGTGACAGTTATAGCACCCTTCACGGATGTAAATGTTATATCCTGCCAGCTCCAGCGGGGTATAAGGACGCACCCCTTCAACAGGCTCAATCACAGTTTCCATGCGGAATAAGGGAACAATCTCGACGATACCGCCAACCAAAACGGTGACAATAATGAAGCCTAAAAGCAGAATCGAATTACGTTCCAGCTTCTCGTGTTTATTCATCCAGCTCATGCGGGTGCTCCTTGTGTATTAATTTGATTGAGTTCTTTGGCGGAAACATCCCCACGAATGGTGCGCCAGAAATTGTAAACCATGATCAGGGCACCTGTCAGATAAAGGACGCCGCCCAGCATACGGATAATATAGAAAGGTTTCATGGCCATCACTGTTTCCACGAAGGAATATTCCAAGAAGCCCATGCCGTCATAAGAGCGCCACATCAAACCCTGCATAATGCCGGATACCCACATTGCGGCGATGTAGAAGACGATCCCGATTGTGGCAATCCACAAATGCATGCTGACCAATTTCGTTGAGTAAAGTCTGTCACGGCCCCACAGTCTTGGTACCATGTAGTACAAGGCACCAAAGGTTATGAAACCGACCCATCCCAAAGCACCGGAGTGCACGTGACCGATGGTCCAGTCAGTATAGTGGGATAGGGAGTTCACGGCGCGGATAGACATTAAAGGTCCTTCAAACGTGCTCATACCATAGAAGGCCAGGGCAATAATCATAAACTGAAGAACAGGATTTTCGCGTAGTTTGTGCCATGCGCCTGATAAGGTCATCACCCCGTTGATCATACCGCCCCATGACGGCATCCACAGCATGATGGAAAATGTCATTCCTAATGTCTGTGCCCAGTCAGGCAGAGCGGTGTAATGCAAGTGGTGCGGACCGGCCCAGATATAGATGAAAATCAAAGACCAGAAGTGCACGATAGACAAACGGTAAGAATAAACCGGACGATTAGCTTCTTTGGGAACGAAGTAGTACATCATGCCCAAGAACCCTGCAGTCAGGAAGAAGCCCACCGCGTTGTGTCCATACCACCACTGGATCATGGCGCTTTGAACGCCGGCAAAGACGGAATAACTTTTTGCTCCCATAATATCAACGGGAATGGACATGTTATTGCCCAAATGCAAAACGGCAACAGTGATGATAAAGGCCAGGTAGAACCAGTTGGCAACGTAGAGATGGGGCTCTTTTCTTTTAATGCATGTCATCAAAAAGACGAGAAGATAGGCAACCCAGACAATTGTCAGCCACAAGTCGGCATACCATTCAGGCTCGGCATATTCTTTACTTTGCGTGACGCCTGTCACGTACCCCAAGGCGGCGATGACAATAAAGAACTGGTATCCCCAGAAGGTAAAGTTTGCCAGTTTATCATTCCATAAACGAACGCCGCAGGTACGCTGCACAACATAGTAGCTTGTGGCAAACAGGGCATTACCACCGAAAGCGAAAATAACAGCAGAGGTATGTAGCGGGCGTAAGCGGCCGAAGTTTAAATAAGGTTCGATATTCAGATCGGGAAAGGCAAGCTGCGCAGCAATCAATATTCCGACAAGAAAGCCGACAATGCCCCAGAAAATCGTTGCCAGTGTAAACAGGCGAACAACATCGTCGTTATAGCCGGTTGCTTTTGTTGTATCTGATGAAGCCATTTTATTTTCCTTCTTATAAAATCATTGTTCCCGCCAAGGTGAACAGCCACAAAGCGCTGACAACTTTGGCAAGTTGAGAAAAACGGAGTGAGAATTCAGGATATTTTTGTTTCAAACTGCTGCCCCCGATTGCAACAAGAATTAGAGCGGGAATGGTGCCGATCGTGAACGCTGTCATGGCGATGGCGGCTTCCCCGATTGTTCCTGCCGTCGCGCTAGCTATTAGCGCAGCAACGACCAAACCGCAAGGCATAAATCCTAAAAGGATTCCAAGACCATAGCGGGAGAAGACATTATTTTTTGCAGGCAGTTTTTTTGAAACGATTCGCATAATTTTTTCAGGTACCGCAAAGCGTATATTGGCAATCCATGGAAAAAGAATTTTCATCTGCGGAAAGGCGCTGACCAGAAAAATCAATCCTGCGAGCAGCAACATCGGCGCGGCGATGATGGATTTTAAATCTGAATAAACAAAAACAAGACTGAATACGCTGTGTACCAGAACGGCCATAAAGACATATGTCGTCATTCGGCCAAGGTGGTAGGGGATAAGGGCGGCATCACGGATTTTCTTAACATCGCCGGCTTGTGACATGACAAAAGGGCCGCACATCACCACGCAATGCGTCACACTGCCGACCAGCCCCGCCGTAAACAGGCTAAGCGTCAAGCCGTATGACAGGGTGATCTGGTGAAAACATCCGCCGATCGCTGATAAAATTCCTACTGAATCCATGTTGGTAATGTGGCCACAAAACTGGTTTTTTCACTATACTTTGTTACTATCGCCTTATATAACCTACTTGCCTTGACAATGGTCAATAAAAACTATTTGTTATGGCAAATTTAATGGAAAATTTTGGGCGTTTTTATGAGTTCGGTAAAAACAAAAACGGATATTTCGGAAAAAATTTCCGCTATGCCTTTGTTCAAAGCTTGCGGAGAGGATTTTCTTGAACGGCTGACAGCACAGGCGCAGCTGATTACGCTCGAAAAAAATCAGGTTTTGTTTGTTCATGAAGATGAATCAACCCGTTTCTTTTTAATTACAAAGGGCTGGATCAAGCTTTTCCGTGAAACATTTGACGGGACGCAAGCCGTTGTCGATATTTTGACAAGCGGTCATCTTTTCGGTGAAACCTCTATTTTTCAATCAGATAAATATCCCTACAGTGCCGAGGCGACGGAGCGTTCGGAGGTTATCTCCATGCCGCTTTCCTTGCTCAAGACCGAAATTGAGGCCAACCCCAAACTGGCTTTGGCAATGCTTTCTTCTATGGCGCGTTACAGACGCCAGCAAGATCAAGAGTTAGAGCACCGCACAATCCAGAATGCGTCACAGCGCATTGGCTGTTTCTTGCTGCGTTTAACCAATCAGGAAGAGGACGGATCAGTGACCATTCATCTTCCCTATGATAAAACCCTTGTGGCATCACGCCTTGGTATGCAGCCCGAGACTTTTTCCCGTGCTTTGGGCAAGTTGAAAAATGAAACGGGCATCGAGATTAAGGGCGCAACCATCACCATGAAAAGTCTGGATCAGCTTTCATCTTATTCCTGCGCGGCCTGTTCATCGGATTTTCCGTGTAAAGACCTTAAAGTCAGTGCCTCAAGCGGGTCTTAGGCGTCGTATATCCATTCCCAGTTGATTTTTGCCGGATTGTTAATGAAATCCTGCGGGTGGGAAATTACTTCTTCCAGATAATGACGGTTTATTTTCCAGCGTTTGTCGCAACGGCAATTGGCGCAGCTTTCATGCGGTTTAGCGATAATTTGGCCGTTTTCTATGGTAAAGACAAAGGATTCCCGAGGGTCGGAATGGTCGATATTGACCTCGACCATTTTGCCTTTTCCTGATTGTTTTGCGGCGCCTAAAATCTGTTTAAAGGGAAAACGGTCTTTATTCAGGC
>DAOPJS010000032.1:0-8647 GCA_035399785.1 Alphaproteobacteria bacterium | reverse complement strand
AGGCTTTTGAATGCGTTAACCACGCTTTCCGCCGCTTTGTTTGTTTCGGCCAAAACCACGCCGACCCCTTGGGTGCCTTCCAACAACTTGATAACCACAGGGGCGCCGCCGACCAGCTTCACCATGTCTTTGGTATCTTGCGGTGAATCGGCAAAGGCGGTCTTGGGAATATTGACATGTTTGCCGCTGAGGATTTGCAGGGTGCGCAATTTATCGCGTGAGCGGCCGATGGCCACAGGGCCGTTCAGGCAATAACTGCCCTGCGCGCTGAAATGGCGCAAAACGGCGGTGCCGTAAAATGTCGCTGCCGGACGAATGCGGGGAATAACCGCGTCATATTTTTTTAAAATCTCGCCGCCGCGGTAATGGATTTCCGGTTTGCTGGCCGTAATGTCCATGTAGCAGTTTTTAATCGCCACAAATTCCATCTCGTGACCGCGTTCGCGGCCTGCTTCCATGATGCGCTGGTTGGAATAAAGGTCGGGGTTGGAGGCAAGAACGGCAATGCGCATAATTCTTTTTGTTCCTTCGTCATAGAGGGTGAAACAGCTGGTTTTTAAAGATACAGCTCTTTAGCATTTTTCACGCACCCGTGAATATAGCTTTTTGATACGTCGACCAAAAATTTTCCCTGCATCAGGGCTTTTTTTCCCAGCAACATACGGAACTTCATGCCATAGCGGGTCGTCAGGGTCAAATTACAGACGAATTTATTTTCCCCGATCTGGAAGGTGGTTTCGATAACATAGCGTTTTTCCCGCTCCCCGTTGGAACTGGTGACATAGCGGTAATCAACCAGCGGCGCTTCGCAGACGCATTCAATCTCGCGGTTACGCTGGATCGGGTGGACTTTGAATCTCAGATAATCCTGCCCGTCCTTTTTAAAAGGTTCCAGATCATAGGCATGCAGGGCGGAGGTTTTGGCTCCCGTATCAATTTTGGCTTTGACAGCCGGTAATCCCAAATCTGGAAAGGCGCACCATTCCTCCCATCCTATCACGGGTTTTTTCTTTTTGGGGGATGATGGCTTCACCATGCTCATGACCATATATTATGACGTAATTTTATCACTCACCAGAATATTGTGTAATAGTCCATAATATCTTTCGATGCAGCCGCGGCTGGTTGTCTCGTAACTGGTATGGTACTCAACGGTGGGGATTTGAACGGTGGCACCCGACCAATGACCTTCCGAATTTTGGACTATGCGTCCTAACTCCGTTGATCCCAAGGCCGAAACTCCCAGCCCCTGTTCCAGAAAATATTCATCTTTCATCTGATACGGGAATAATAAGTCGGTGCAGCGCTGCTTGATTTTTTGGACAAGAACGTTGTTGAATTCCGCGCTTTTATCACGGTTACGCAGGACAACCATATTGGCCACCACCGGCGCTTTTTCACGGTAGGGACTGGTGTCGATGATAATAAGCTCTTTTGTTTCGATCTGTTTTTTCTTCAGCCAGTTCACAATATGGATCCAGCTTTTACCGATTTCTTCTTCGGTCGACAAAATGGCCGTCCCCTGAAACCCGTTCTGAAACAAGACATAGATAACACCCAGCGATACAACATTATCAATTTGTCCTTTCAGGGCTTCCCCATCGGATTGCGCGCTACGGGCATAGCCGACAGGAATACCTTCGGGCATATGATCCATACCCCGAATGTGAAAGACGGAATCGCCGTTTGCCATCAACGGGACACAGGTCTCAATTTCACCCTCGCCCAACCTGTCACCTGTTTCGGGGTCATAGGCATAAACAATTTCATCTTCAAACCGCTCGCTGATGGCTTGCAGCGTTGCTTTGGACGGGTTGTTTTCTTCGCCGTATTTTTGTTCACGCACATATTGCGCGGCATAGGCATATTGCCCCCCGCCGATACTGATCAACCCATGGCGGTCGGTATGGGCGGAGATAATGGAGGAATAGGGGGCATTTCCCGATACTTCCAAAATGCCGTCTTCTATTGTGACGCTAAGCCCTAAATTTTTGAAATCCCGCTGCAGATAGCGCAGGAAATGCTGCTCATATCCAACCACCGACGGGATGGCGAGATATTCGATGGTCTTTTTAACAACAGTTTCGTAGGGCATATGAAAAGATGATTTCAATCAAATAAAAATCAAATTCTAAATATTATCAATCAATTAGTTAATTCTTTATTTGCAGTTTTCCTGCTATATTTAAGGGGCATTAATGCGGCCATCTTTTCCATTTCTTGTATGACAGATATTCTCGCTATTTTTCAGGACTTTATATCAACGGAGATACGGTTTCATCCTGTCTATCTATTGCCGTTTTTTATAATTGCCTTTGTTGTTTATCTGCGGCGCAAACCTTTTGATACCAAGGCAACAAATTTTTGGTCGTGGCTGTTTCCGAAAGATGTTTATTTTCATCCCTCGCATTTGGTGGATCTGAAGCTTTTTTTCTTCAGCCGTTTATTATTTATCACGAAATTTTTAAATGTATTTTTTGTGCAGGTGGCTTTTGCCGTGATTGGTATGAAGTTTATCGGAATTTTCGTAGGGACGGATCCGTTAACACACGAGCTGACTTTCGGGCGTGTCCTTATGGCCACATTGATTGTTACAATAGTTTCTGATTTTTGTGTCTACTGGGTGCATCGTCTTCATCATGAAAGCCCTGTAATTTGGCCGTTTCACGCTGTCCACCATAGTGCCGAGGTCATGACACCTGTCACGGTCTACCGCAAGCATCCCGTCTATGATGTCATTTCCGATTTTACAAAGTCTGTTTTTGTCGGGCTGGCACAAGGGATGATCTTGATGTTGTTAATTGGCAAAGTGCAACTAACATTATTGGCAGGCATAAACGTATTTTATTTCTTTTTCAATTTTCTGGGATCAAATTTCCGTCACAGCCATATCTGGATCAGTTATGGGCGCACGCTGGAACATATTTTTATTTCTCCCGCCCAGCATCAGGTGCATCATAGTCTGGAGCCGAAACACCATAACAAAAATTATGGTGAGCTTTTGGCAATCTGGGACTGGATTTTCGGCACACTTTATATTCCCGAAAAATACGAAGAACTCTCTTACGGCATTTCAAAATCATCGACCTCGCATGAGCGTATCATCCAGCCACACCCTACCCTGAAAGCCGCCCTTATCGTGCCTTTTCAAGATAGCTGGAAGGCCTATAAAAGGGCAAAAAGCAGGAAAAGAACATGACACCGCGTTTTTCCCTTTATCTTGATTTTATGCGCTTTTTCGCCGCGTTGGTGGTCTTTGTATCGCATTTTGCGTATGCCCGTTTTACGGATGGGGATTATCTGATTATTCGGGAATTGAATTTGGGCAGTGACGCGGTCGTTTTCTTTTTTGTACTTTCGGGGTTGGTTATTTCCTACACGACAGAGGTAAAAGATAAAACCCTGCGTCAATATAGTTTCAATCGCTTGACCCGTCTTTATTCCGTAGCCATTCCGGCTCTTGTTTTAACAATTGTTTTTGACACTGTCGGACAATCGCTCGCGCCGGAAAATTATGCAGGTTGGTGGTACCATGCGGCGCCTATGGGGGAGCAGCTTTGGCGGGGTTTAAGTTTTTCCAATCAATGGCTGTCACAAAATTTCCGCATCGGCACCAACGGGCCTTATTGGTCGCTCAGTTACGAGGCCGCCTATTACATTCTTTTTGCTGTTTTATTTTTTGTCAGCGGACATAAAAAATACCTTATTGCGCTGCCTTTAATTTTTGTCTTCGGTCTTTCGGTTATGTTGTTGTTCCCGATTTGGCTTTTGGGGATTTGGACATATAAGCAAATCAAAGCAGATACCTTGCCGCGACTATATGCATGGCCTTGCGCCGTCTTGCCGCCCTTGATATATGCGGCTTTATTGGCAATGCATATCCCGAAATATTTTCTTGTGCTGACAAAACTATGGCTGGGGGAAGATTTTGTGAATGATACGCTGGCTTTTTCTGATGAATTTATCTGGAATTATATCATCGCCCAGCTGATTTCATTTCATCTGATCGGTGTTGCCGCCTTAACACGCCGTAAAGAAAAATCTGTATCAGAAACAAGAGCAAAAATTATTCGCTGGCTCGCGGGGGCAACCTTCACAATTTATGTTGTGCATTATCCGACGCTGCAATTTTTTGATACGCTCATACCTGAAAATATCATGCCGTTAATGCGCCACGCTTTGCTGTTTGCATCGGCCTTGGCATTTTGTTTTATCTTTGCGGAAATATCCGAACGTCGTTTGAAACAGATGCGTTCTTTGTCTATAAAACTGGTGCCGTTGAGGTGATTTGAACGTTTTCTTACTACTTAATAACATATTAATTTTCATGTTTTTTGGCTGTGCTGATGGCAGCCTCCTTTTTCCATGTTCCGCATCATTTTTGGTCCACCTGTTCTGCGATAGCGTAGATAAAGCCATCCCGCCAAGATTAATGCCAGCGCGTTAAGAACTGTCGTATAATTCAGTGAGAATGCAGCGTGGGTAACATCAAGATTGCGTGTTTCAGGAATCCACCCCATAACGCCAAATAAAATTTCGATACCAAATGCGGCAAGAACCATCGCGATATAAAACGTTATGAGTAAAAAAATACCCATGCCTGTCCCGTAATATTTGCGGTATATATTCAGGATAGGAATCACAATCAGGTCACCAAAAATAAAAGCCACCACGCCGCCAAAGCTGATGCCGCCGTTCCACAGCACCGCCGCCAGCGGGACATTGCCGATCGAGCAGGTAAAAGAGGCGATAGCGATCAACGGGCCAATGATGGGCCCCCAAATTTTTGACAGCACAGGATCATCAGCAAAGAACAGTGATTGCCAGAACTCTGCCGGGACAAGGGCGCCGAGCGTGCCTGAAATGGCGAGGCCGATCAGGATATCTTTCCATAGCATCGCCCAGTTCATAACAAAATAATGACTGATCGATGTCCATCCTTTTTCCGAGGTTAGACGTTTTTTCCAGCTTCCCTGATGAACCTCCATTGACATTTCGGCATGCCCCTCCATTTGTCCTTTCAGGCCTTTTTCTGCCTGTTCCTTGGCGGCTTTCACCATTCTGGGTTTAAGAAAAATTTTGAATAAGACGACCATAATTGCGATCATCAGCGGCCCGCCGATGAATTCAGCTGCGCCAAAGCTCCAGCCCATCAGGACAACCAGTAAAATACCAAGCTCGATGACCAAATTGGTTGAAGCAAACTGAAAGGCCATCGCCGCCGTGAAATCCCCCCCTTTGCGAAAGATGGAGCGGGCAATCGCAACGGCGGCATAAGAACAAGAAGAAGAGGCCGCACCAATCAAAGAAGCTTTTGCAATAGACTTCGGTGAATCATCGGGCATAAGTTTTTGCAATTCGGCTTTCGATACCAATACATCGACGATGGCGGAAAGAAAAAAACCGAAAACCAATCCCCAAAGCATTTGCCATCCCATCGCGGCAATCATATAGATGGCTTCACTGCCTGCTTGAAGAATGTTGTCTGTCATGTCTTGTCCCCTTCAATATGTCGGGGGAGATTCAGTTTCCATTGCATATACACAGCATACAGAGCGGGGATCAGTATTAAGGTCAGGACTGTCGTGCTGACCATGCCGCCGACCATCGGCAGAGCAATGCGGCGCATGACATCGGCTCCCGGCCCGTCCGTCAGAAATATCGGGATTAGCCCTAAGACAATCGTACTGACGGTCATTAATTTAGGACGCAATCTTTGCACCGCGCCGTGACGAATATTTTCCAGCAGGTCTTTATAAATTTTCGGGGGATGTTCCCGCATTTGTTGATCCAAATAAATCAGCATCACAATCGCCGTTTCGACGGCAATCCCTGCCAAGGCGATAAAGCCCACAGCCGTAGCCACGGAAACGTTATAATCTGCTAGCCAGACACTCCACACGCCACCGATAATACCAAAAGGAACCGACAGTAAGATTATAAAAGTACGGTCCCATTGTTTGAAATGCAGATACAGTAACGACAGAATAATAAGTATCGTTGCGGGTATAGCGACTTTTAACCGCTCATTGGCTTCTTGCATTTGCTCAAACTGGCCGGATAGTTTCAGGGAGTATCCTTGTGGGAGTTCAACGTCCTTCAGCTTTTGTTGCAGATCATGAATATAAGAACCTATATCGCGCCCTTCAATATCAACAAAGACCCAGCCGTTTAGGCGTGCATCTTCCGACTTAATCATCGATGGCCCTTCGTTAATGCGAATATCAGCGAGGGTTGCTAATGGTATATGTGCGCCATTGGCGGCCGGAACAAGAATATTGCCCAGATCGGATATGTGTTCACGAAACGGCCGGTCATAACGCAGCATAATAGGATAACGTTCACGCCCCTCAATAGTTTCATCCAGCTTCATGCCGCCTAGCGCTGTTTGAATAACCAACTGCACAGTTTGCAATGAAATGCCGTAACGCGCCAGTTCACGGCGGTTCGGCTCTATTTCAATATATTTGCCGCCGACAACGCGGTCGGCAATGGCGCTACGCGTACCGTTGACCTCACGGGCAAGGGCTTCAATGTTCTTGGCGATTTTATCAATCTCTTTCAAATCTCTACCGGCTATTTTGATGCCGACAGGGGTGCGGATACCGGTGGTCAGCATATCAAGACGGATTTTAATCGGATAACCCCAGCTATTCATCATGCCCGGCAGGCGTACTTTTTTATCCAACTCGCTCATTAATTTTTCAGGTGTCATACCTTTTCGCCATTCCGATTTCGGTTTTAATTCAATCCATGTTTCGATCATGGCCAGCGGTGCGGGGTCAGTTGCCGTATCGGCGCGGCCTGCCTTACCGAAGGCTTGTTTAACTTCGGGCACGGTCATAATCTGGCGGTTGGTGACTTGTAGGATTTCCCGCGCTTTGGCAGGGGAAACGCCGGGTACAGTCATCGGCATATAGAGCAGGCCACCTTCATATAGGGGCGGCATAAATTCACTACCCAAACGCACGGCGGGATAGATCGTGCTGGCCAACGCAATAACCGCTAGTACAATTGTTATTTTTCTAAAACGTAAAGCCATATTCAAAAACGGCTTATAGAAGAAGATAAAGATACGGTTGATCGGGTTTTGGTCTTCCCGTCTGATCTTGCCCCGAATGAACCACAGCATAAGAACGGGCACAACGGTGACTGATAACAACGCTGCCGCTGCCATGGCATAGGTTTTGGTGTAGGCAAGCGGTGTGAAAAGCCGTTCCGACTGACCAGTCAGGGCAAAGACAGGGAAGAAGGATACGGTAATAATTAATAATGAGAAAAATAATCCCGGTCCGACTTCTTTTGCGGCCTTGAGCATGACCGCTTGCTTTTCTTCGCGCGGGGCGTCGGTGGGCAGGGCGGATAATTTTCTATGGGCATTTTCAACCATGACAATGGAGGCATCAACCATTGCGCCGATGGCAATGGCTATACCGCCGAGGGACATAATGTTGGCAGTGATACCTTGTGCGGCCATAATGATAAAGGCTGCCAAAATGCCGAGTGGAATGGTAACAATCGCCACCAATGCGCTACGCGCATGAAGCAAGAATAGAAAACTGATCAAAGCTACCATAAGACTTTCTTCGAACAGTTTACCCTTCAAATAATCAACCGATCCTTTGATGAGCGTACTTCGATCGTAAACAATTTTTAATTTTACGCCGTCGGGCAGCCCCTGTTTAACGGCTTCAAGGCGCTCCTTCACCTTATCAATCACATGCAATGCGTTAGCACCGGGGCGCATCACGACAATTCCGCCTACTGCTTCACCAATACCGTTCAGCTCGGCGATGCCGCGGCGGATGGCGGGGCCTTCGGCCACGCGGGCGACATCGGCTATGGTAATCGGGGTGCCGTCGATAGTTTTCAAAACCGCTTGGCGTAAATCATCTTTCTTGTTCACGTATCCGAACGAACGGATCAGATATTCATTCTCCGCCATTTCCAATGTCCGCCCGCCTGTTTCCTCATTGGCGCTGCGCACCGCTTCAATGACTTGCGGCAAAGTAATATCAAACGCACGCAATTTATTGGGGTCAACCAAAACCTGATATTCTTTAACGAAACCGCCGACACTGGCCACTTCGGCAACACCGTCAACGGTGGCGAGTTCGAATTTCACGAACCAATCTTGCATGGATCGTAAATCCGCCAGATCGTGCCGGCCTGTTTTATCAATCAGTGCATATTGAAACACCCAGCCGACGCCCGTAGCATCGGGGCCTAATTGTGGTGCTATTCCCTGTGGCAGTTGACTTTGAACCTGTGACAAGGCTTCCAGCACGCGGCTGCGCGCCCAATACATATCAGTGTTGTCTTTAAAAATAATATAGACGAAGCTGGTACCAAACATGGAAAATCCGCGCACCACTTTTGTTTTGGGAAGGCCCAGCATCTGCGTTGAAAGCGGAAAGGTGATCTGGTCTTCGATAACCTGCGGCGCCTGTCCCGCCCAGTCGGTGCGGATGATGACTTGTGTATCGGATAGGTCAGGAATGGCATCCAGCGGCGTTTTATTGATCGCGATAATTCCCGCGGCGAGCAGCGCCAGAGCGCCAAGCATCACAAAAAAACGATTGGCCACTGACCAGTCTATAATTCTGGCAACAAATCCTGTCGACGGATCATGAATGGGTGAGCTTGT
>DAOPJS010000031.1:0-8769 GCA_035399785.1 Alphaproteobacteria bacterium | reverse complement strand
CAAAGTGACCCGTTTTTTTCTAGCCGCTCTAACTGCCCTTGCAATCTTTCCCCTGACATCTGTTAATGCCAAAGCACAGGAATTTACAGAAGCACAAAAAGCAGAAATCAAAAAAATGTTTGATGAATATTTGCTGGAAAGCGGCGCCAATATCCTGAAAAGCGTGAACACCTATCAGGCAAAAATGGAAGAACAAGACCGTATTGAAGCAGGGAAAAAAGCACAGGGTTTTGTAGAAAAAATTGAAAACGAGAAGAATTTCCCCATGGCAGGTAACCCGAAGGGAGAAATTACCTTGGTCGAATTTTTTGATTATAACTGTGGTTACTGTCACAAGGCATTGGAAGAAATTCAAACTGTTATAAAAGATGAAAAGGACGTCAAAGTATTATTCATGGACATGCCTATTTTAGGGGCAAATTCTTTGGAAGCGGCGAAATGGTCACTGGCAGCAAATAAACAAGGAAAGTATTTTGAATTTCACCAAGCTGTCTTAAGTCATAACGGTGAAAGAACCGAAGATGTGTTGAAAAAAATTGCTAAGGATGTCGGTTTGGATGTCGATAAACTGATGAAAGACAAAGACGACGAGGAAATTGCCAAAACACTGGAAGATAATATTGCACAAGCAGGAGAGATCGGTATTCGCGGAACACCGGGTTTTATTATCGGCGATCAATTATTTCCCGGCTACATCCCTGCTGACCAGATGAAACAGGTCATTGCGGAAGCCCGCAAAAAATAAGGAACAAGTGACGTCATGTCGATTTTTTACCGGATAATCATCATCCTGCTGGTTGTTGCCGCCGGCTATAGCCTGTTCGGCATAGGGCACTTCAAATGGATGTATTATCGGGCGACACATCCGAAAGCCGACTTCACCGTCAAGGGTGATCAACAATCTGATCAGATCCTTATTGAATTCCTTAATTACAATTGCGGATATTGCAAACAGATTAACCCAACCGTCAAAGAATTACTGGACGTACGAAAAGATATAAAATATATCGCCCGTCCTGTTTCTTTTAAACTTTTCATTCAGGATGAAACCGATCCTGAGGGAGAAAAAAAGCCTTATGAAGACAAAACAACGAAGATTGTTTTTGCCGCAGGGCTTCAAGGAAAATTTTGGGAAATGCATGATGCGGTGTTGGAATATCCGGAAACCGACATACCGGATTCTTTTTTTGAAGAAACGGCCAATCTTTACGGAATTGATTATGATCAACTCATAAAAGATTCAAAAAGTGATAAGGTAGAAAAAATTATTGATGAAAATGTCGATGTTTTTAACCACATTGCTCTTTATTCGGTTCCGACTTTTATGATGAATGGAAATATATATGCCGTTCGTAACGAAAAATTACCCGAGCTGAAAGAACTGCTTGATTTTGTTTCATCAGCCGAAAAACACTAACAAATAATAGGAAGGATAACAGCCGATGCGCACCCTTATTAAAACACTAACTTGCCTGTGTTTATTAGCAATGCCTGCCTTGGCACAAGAAGAACAGGCGGCGGCGCCTGCCCCTAAAATCATGGTTGAACAGGCTTATGCCTTTGCCACAATGCCGGGCGGCGAAACCGGCGCTGCCTTCATGGTTATTAAAAATGCAGGAGATGCAGACGATACACTGAAGAAAGTTAAAAGCAGTATCGCCAAACGCAATGAAATCCATGAAAACGCGATTGATCCTGACAGCGGTACCATGAAGATGCGCAAAATCGACGGTATTGCCGTCCCTGCCAAAGGGGAGGCCGTTTTAAAACCAAAAGGAAATCATGTCATGCTGATGAAACTAAAAGAACCTTTGACGCTGGACAGTACTTTTCCGCTCACGCTTATTTTCGACAAATCCGGAGAAGTGAATGTCGACGTGAAAGTTATCCAACCAGGTACCACACCGGACGGAGAAGATGACCATGAAACCATGCATATGGATCATGAACACATGGATCACAGCGATATGCATCACGAAGGAATGCATGACATGGGTGAGGAAGAAGATTTTCCTGAAAACAGCTTCTCCCAAGGCAACCGTGATTTTTAATGAAGAAAATCCTTATCCTCAACGGTCCCAATCTGAACATGCTGGGTGTGCGTGAACCTGAAATTTACGGGCACCAAACATTGAGCGATATTAAAGACCTTTGCGAACAGACAGCCAAGAAAAATGGCGCCGCCTTAGATTTTCGCCAATCCAATCATGAAGGCGAATTGGTCGAATGGATTCAACAATCCTTAAACAAGATCGACGGAATAATTATAAATGCCGCTGCCTATACGCACACTTCCGTAGCCATCCATGACGCCCTTAAATTACTTCCCTGCCCGATTGTGGAAGTACACCTGTCCGATCCCGAAACACGGGAAGAGTTTCGCCATCACTCTTATATCGCTCCATTAGCGGCCGAAATTATTAAAGGAAAAGGGGCGGATGGCTATAGACAAGCCATTGAATTCCTGACACAAAAAGCCTCTTAATTTATATTATGTCAATAACTTTGTTGTTTTGACTTTTATCGCCTTTTTCTTTACTAAGAAGCTGAAGTTTTTAACGATTTACAATAACAATAGCGGTATTAATTCCCATGAAAATTGATTCTAAAGCCATCAAGCAATTAGCCCAAATTCTGGAAGAAACAGGCCTGAACGAGATCGAAGTCGCCGAAGGCGAACAAATGATCCGCGTTAATAAAGGGATGGTAATGGCCGGCGGTGCCGTCATGCATTCCGCCGCGCCCGTGGCCATGTCATCTGATCCGACCGTGCCGCAGGCCGCCAATACGCAAATGCCTGATGCGATTACGGGCGATCACCCGGGGGCGGTAACATCACCGATGGTGGGAACAGCCTATAGCGCTCCCGAGCCAAGCGCCCCGCCTTACGCCAAAAAAGGTGACAGTGTAAACGCCGGCGATACCTTGCTGATTATTGAAGCCATGAAGGTCATGAACCCGATCAAGGCACATAAGAGCGGGACAGTCACCCAGATTTTATTCGAAAACGGCCAGCCGGTTGAATACGGCGACGTGCTGATGGTTATTGAATAATTTTTTAAAAGAAGCCGACATATGTTTAAGAAAATTCTCATAGCCAACCGTGGTGAAATCGCCCTTCGCGTTATTCGTGCCTGCCGCGAAATGGGAATCCAGTCTGTCGCGGTTCACTCAACCGCCGATGCCAGCTCTATGGCCGTTCGTTTGGCCGATGAATCGGTCTGTATCGGTCCGCCATCCAGCAAGGACAGCTATCTGAACATTCCTTCTATTTTAACGGCCGCCGCCGTAACAGGCGCAGATGCCATTCACCCGGGCTATGGCTTTTTATCTGAAAACGCCCAGTTCGCCCGTATGGTCGAAGAACATGGCTTTACCTTTATCGGCCCCAAGCCCGAACATATTGACAGTATGGGTGACAAAGTTACCGCCAAGAAAACCGTCATGGCCCTTGGCCTGCCTGTGGTTCCCGGCTCCCCCGGCGCAGTTGAAAGCGTCGAAGAAGGACTGGCTATTTGTGAAGAAGCGGGCTTTCCTGTTCTCATCAAAGCTGCCTCCGGCGGAGGGGGTAAAGGGATGCAGGTTGTACGCCGCGCCGAAGATTTTAAAGAAGCCTTCACCACTGCGCGCCGCGAAGCCGCCGCAAACTTTGGTGATGATACCGTCTATATTGAAAAATATTTGGAAAAGCCGCGTCATATCGAAATCCAGATTTTTGGTGATAAACACGGTAACGCCATCCATCTGGGGGAACGTGATTGTTCCATTCAGCGTCGCCACCAAAAGCTGGTGGAAGAGGCGCCCTCCCCAGCCCTGCCCGAGGAAGAGCGTAACGCCATCGGAACATTGGCCGCGGACGTTATCCGCAAAATGGGTTATGTCGGCGCAGGGACGATTGAATTTCTATATGAAAACGGCCAGTTCTTTTTCATGGAAATGAACACCCGTATTCAGGTGGAACACCCCGTCACCGAGATGATCACCGGCGTTGACCTTATCGCCGAACAAATCCGCATTGCCGCAGGAGAACCATTAAGCCTGAACAAGGAAAATATCCGCCTGCGTGGTCACGCTATTGAAATCCGCATCAACGCCGAAGATCCGGATACCTTTATTCCTTCCCCCGGTAAAATTACAAAATTCCATGCCCCGGGCGGTCTGGGTGTGCGTTTTGACAGCGCCATTTACGGCGGCTATTCCATTCCGCCTTACTATGATTCCATGATCGGCAAGTTGATTGTCCATGGCCGTGACCGTGATGAAGCGATCAAACGCCTGCGCCGCTGTATCGTTGAGACCGTCGTTGAGGGTGTTAAAACGACTTTACCGCTGCATCAATGGATTATCTCTGAAGAGGCATTCATCACCGGTGAATATAATATTCACTGGCTGGAGAAAAAGCTGGCAGAAAAACACGCCGGTGAAAAAGAGAATAAAGCGGCGTAATGTCGGAATTCTCCCGCCTGAATGCATTCAAAAAATCAGCTTTCAATACAGCCAATCTAAGCGGCCTTGCAGCCGTATTTCTGTCCTATTCTATTGGGTCTGCGGCGGGGACTCTGGTATTCCTGCTTGCCGTTCTGGTCGGCAGTTATAATAAATATCAAAGTGTCCGCGGGAAATATGGGGCAGCTGACACAAACCCGTTATTAAACCTGATACGAAACCCCGCTCTGACAGCGCAGATATTAATGCTGGCCGCCTTTATCAATTTCATCAAGGCCGGCTATAACGGTTTCATGGCCCCTGATGAACAAATATCCTATTTCATCTGCCTGTCATTGGCTTGGCTTTTCGGTTTTCTGGGTGATGATGCCCTGCGCCGAAATGACACAACAAATTTTTCCGATCCGCTACTGCGTAATAATCAAGCCCTATGGATTAAAACTTTCATCTACGTCACACGTAACCCCGTTTTTTATTATCTGCTGACAAATTTGTTTTTTTCTTCTGCAATTTTTCTGACACCGGGAAGCAATCAAGAAAGTTCGTCGTTTTTGTTTTTTATCAATACTCTGGCCGTCATTACCGCCTTAAGCGGTGTATTCTATGGTATAATACGGGGCGTGAAAATGATGAAGGGTATTATTGATCCTTCGCAGACCAATAACGGTGTAATCAATTTTATTACGGTTATCATGAATCTTGAAATAGGAATCATATCGATGATACAAGGGCTCTATTGGGTCGTCTTCGCACAAATTCTTTTTGCCATCGCCAATATTACCTGCCTTTATGAAACAAGACACGCGTTAGACAAGGAAAAACATTTCTGATGTTTACCGATATCTCACCGGAAATCATTCTGGATGCTTATGCCCAAGGCATATTCCCGATGGCGGAGAGTGCCGATAGTATATTTTTTAATTTTTACCGCCCTGAAATGCGCGGGCAATTATCAATTGATAATATTCATATATCCAAAAAGCTTTTAAAGAAGCTGAAGAATAATCCTTATAATGTCACAATCAACACCGCCTTCGAACAAGTGATAGATCACTGCGCGGAAAAAACAAAAACCCGCCCTAGTACGTGGATTAATAAACCCATCCGCGACGTGTTTGTGAAGCTGCACTATTTAGGTTTTGCGCACTCTGTGGAGTGCTGGCATGAAGAACAGCTTGTCGGCGGATTATATGGCCTGGCTCTCGGCGCGGTCTTTTGCGGAGAAAGCATGTTCTCAACCATGGACGATGCCAGTAAAATTGCCTTGATCCATTTATGTGCACGCCTGTCCAAAGGAGCTTATACCGTTTTAGATACACAATTCACCAACGATCATTTGGAACAATTCGGCATCTATGAAATTCCGCAAGAAAAGTATGAAACACTTATTCAAAGTGAAATGAAAAAACGGGCCGATTTCGTTTTAAAAGATGTGGATGAAGACAAGATAATGAAGGAATATCTGGATAGGCGCGCAGATTAGATCATTGCCGGTTTACGCTCTGCCCCTTTGGCCTGCTTGGTCAGATACATATCTTTATCGGCAGCTTCTTCAACTTCATCCGCGCTCATCCCTGCTTTCAAAATTGACATCCCGACACTGCCGTGGATTTCGACAAGAACCTTATCCCCTTCATACTCAACCTCCAGCGCCAGCGTATTTAACGCTTCATCGACGCGCCGTTTGATAAGACTTGCTTCTTCGGCTGTTGTTTCATTTAGCAAGATAACAAATTCATCACCGCCGATACGGGCAACAACATCATTCGGGCGAACATCTTTCAATGTATGGGCAACCAGTTTCAAAACGTCATCCCCAACGCCGTGACCATAGGTATCATTGATCGGTTTGAATTTATCCAGATCAATAAATAAAACCGCGCCTGTTTTATTCTTGTCAGGATCACCGCCGCGGCGGCTATATGTTGTCGCCGCCCGTCGTTGAAGGTTTTCAAGTTTATCCTGCAGGAAATCCTTGAAAGACGTTTTATTAAACAATCCCGTCAAGCCGTCTTTACCCGATAATCCGGCAAAATACTGTGTCAGTTTTATGAGGCATTCATAATTATGAACGTGTCTGTCTTGGTAATCCTCACCTTCTTCGGCACAATGCGTCAGCTCCCACGCCAATTTGGTAATATCACCGTTGTAAATATCCAGCAGGCGATTGATATCTGCCTGACCGTCTTCCGTTGAAAACACGGCATTCATAAAAACCTGCGCATGGGGCAAAAGCTCATCCAGCTCCGGCGGCGGAAGGATAGGGGCATGCTTATGAATGTTCAGGGCCTGCATTGTCATGGCCGAGAATTTATTAAATTATTTACATAATGTCAATAATTTAATAAAAATATAGTGATTTCAAATAGTTAAATTGCCATTTATTCGAAGTTTTCAGGATTATTTATGACGGAATTCAAGGGATCTTCTGCCTGAACTGCATCAGATTGTTCCGCTTCGTCGGAAACAGATTCGGCTTCTGATGGCGCCGCGACTGTGTCGGCTTCGCTGTCTTCTACTTCCTCGACATTGTCGGCGTTACTTTCCTCAACCTGTGTTTGTTCCGTTTCTTTCTTGGCAGGCTCCAGATCTTCCTGGTCTCCTGACTCCTCACCTTTTTTATCTTCGGTTACCTGTGCAGGTTTCTTGGTTTTATCCAGACAGTCCAAAACCCATACATCATAAACCGCATGATCCATCGCCGATAACGCAGGGGATGAGGCAAACATCCATCCCGAAAAAACCCATTCGGATTTATCGGCATGAAGCGGCACTTCCCAGATTTGTAAAAACGCCGCGCTCTCGGGCGGATCCAACGGTTCTGATTTTCGGCAAGACTGAATTTTAATAAACAAGGAACCGTATTCAATCGTGCTGCCGACTTTTGCTTCAAAGGTAACGGTACGCGCTGTTGATTTATCCAGCGCCTGTAATTTGACGACAGGAAAATCCAGCATCTCCGCCCGCGACATAGACGGCGCAAGGATAACTGCAAGCCATACCAGTAAAGGTAGAAAACGGCGCATTGTGATGTCTATTTTTTCTCTTCTTTGTCTTTGCTGTCTTGAAGACTGAAAATAAATTGTCCCAGCAACTGCTCCAGATTTTGCGGGGCCTGTGTATATTCAATGGCGCCGCCCGGGGCAATCATATCTTCGGATGCACCCGGCTCTAGCTGCAGATAAAGCCCGCCCAGCAAGCTTTCACTGGTAATAAACGCGGCGGTATCATCAGGTAATTGATAGGCAGGATCAATATCCAGATAAACATCGGCCAGATAGGTATCTTTATCCAAAGCAACGCGGGAAACACTTCCGACCTTAACACCGCTGATCACAACTTTATCGCCGACATTCAAACCGCCGATGCTGGAAAAGCGGGCACGAATTTCATAACCGTCGGTCGACCCGATATTGGCGGAAGAATAGCTGAAAGCCAAAAAAAGAAAAGCCACCCCCAATACAACGGCGCCCAAAACAGTTTCGATGATATTACGTTTCATTTCTTATTCTCCTTGACCTTTTCTTCTCACTCTGACGGTGACCAGGCTTCATAATCCCCTGTTGCTTTATCCCGTTTACCACCTTTCAGAATATGTCCGGATGGACGATAGGCTTCCTTCGTTCCTGTCATATTCGGATGATGGGGCTTTTGCCATTTACGGCGAAATGATTTTTCATCAGATGTCGGGATCACATCGGTTTGATGATGCATCCATCCATGCCATTCCGGTGGAATTTTTGTTGCTTCGGGCGCGCCGTTATAAGTTACCCAGCGGCGATCACGCTTATATCCCTTACGCGGCTTGGCCTGATAATATTTGTTGCCGGCAGCATCTGTTCCGACATATTTGGCGCCGCTTAATATCTTGACGAAGCCCATATGAACGGGAGATAAAACTCCAAGAAAGCTGAATAATCCCATAATTGTTCCTTAAGTCCTTTTCGACCCATAAGAAATGGCGTAAAAAGGCCATGGAATCAAGGAGTAAATCAAAAGGAGAACACGACAATGAGCGATGTAACCGCCAATTTGGAAAAACTGGGTCACAAATTACCGGAATCCGCCCCCCCGCTATTCAATTACGTCCCTTATGTCACCGCAGGAAACATGGTTTTTGTCGCCGGACAGGTTCCCATCGGCGGCGCGGAAGACTTTAAGGGCAAGGTCGGTGTTGATGTTGATATGGACACGGCCAAACGCGCGGCGGAGCAATGTTGCCTGAATATCCTGCGTCAGGTTTGTGATGCCGTGGAAGGGGATTGGAGCCGTGTTGTACGATGCGTCAAACTAGGCGGTTTTGTTAATTGTAGCCCTGATTTT
>DAOPJS010000030.1:0-8848 GCA_035399785.1 Alphaproteobacteria bacterium | reverse complement strand
ATTTGTCCAGCTGACCTTTTTCGATCACCTGACCTGTACCGCCTTGCCATGCAGGGTGTGTCAAAGGATCAACGTCCAGTTTCAACACATCACCGGCTTTACCGTAGGTTGAATGTGTTTTGTATTCAGTCCCGTCTGTCATCACAACAGTGATTTCGTGGTAGTCAGGGTGCGTATTGGCTTTCATTTTATCTTCTCCTAAACTATTGTCCTGAGCGGCTCAGGCGCAAATTCTGGCCATCTTTTACATGCTAAAAACGGAAAATGCAAGGGAAGTATTGAACAATGTGGTGGCATCCGCAGCAATTTAGTCAAAAAAGGCAGAATTTAGCGGTCAGACAGCAAATTCTGAAGGCTATCCGGGGGTATTTTGATGCCCAAGGCTTTGACGAGGTAGATACACCGATTCTGCAGATTTGCCCCGTTATTGACACCCATATTCGTGCTTTTGCAACGGATTTAAGGGGCGTTGACGGCGATATAGACAAAACCATGTATCTGCATACCAGCCCCGAATTTGCGATGAAGAAGCTGATGGTCGCGGGAATGGAGAAAATCTACCAGATTTGCCATGTATTCAGGAATGCAGAAGGCTCCAAACGCCATACCCCCGAATTTACCATGATTGAATGGTACCGCACGCAGGCGGATTACGAAGACATCATGGAAGATTGCGTCGGGCTGCTGAGATCCTGTGCGGGGGCTGCAAATGTCAAAGAATTCCGTTACAAGGAGCATCAATGCAATCCTTTTACCGAGTGGCAAAGGCTGAGCGTTTGTGAGGCCTTTGAGCAGTATGCGGACATTGATCTGAAGACTTTTTTGGATGATACGGAGGGGTTTCGCGGGGCGGTTCGGGATCTGGGCTTACATGCCGCCAATGATGATGGTTGGGATGATCTGTTTTTTCGAGTCATGGACGCTAAAATCGAGCCTTTTTTAGGGATGGAACGTCCGACATTTCTGTGTGATTACCCGATATCTATGGCCAGTCTGTCCAAACCCAAAAACGATGATCCGCGTTTTGCAGAACGCTTTGAGCTTTATGTTTGCGGTATTGAGTTGGCCAATGCCTTTTCGGAGCTGACCGATGCAGCAGAGCAGCGCAAGCGCTATGACATCGAAATGGCAGAAAAGCAGCGTTTATATGGGGAAACATACCCGCTGGATGAAGAATTTATCGCCGCGTTGGAATATGGTTTGCCGCCCAGCGGGGGCATTGCCCTTGGAATAGATCGCTTGGTTATGTTGGCGACAGGGCAAGAAGATATTAAAAATGTGAATTGGTGCGAGATATAATTTTATTTACATAGTTATCAGCAAGTGATAATTATTTTGCTCGGTCCAATTACAGAGTGAGTAAAATGAATATGCATGGTTCGATGCCGAAATTAGGCGCTGCCCAAGATTGTGGAATTTCCGATTATTTTAATGAAAGACATTTTGCCTTGAGAGAGCTTGTCGGCCATGCTCACAGACTTGGATTTTCCAACGGATTTCTGCACGGCAGTTTGTATGTTTATGCCGGGGGCGGCAATATGGGCAACCACCATGTAGAGCGTCACTTGATAGATTTGGGGTTATTGACGACAGAGCGCGAATTGTCGTTTCAGGGGCAAAGAATGCTTCGTTTCCTGCACAATACAACAACGGCGAAACCTTATCTTTGGGCAGAAGATCTGGCCAAAAATAAAGAAAGCCTCGCCGCTGTATTAAAGCCTGCTGAGCTGGTGCTCGCCTAACTTATTCGTTAAAGAATATACCTGTCGGATTACCCATGCGTGGTTTGGCAGCTTTACCCATGCATTTGGTACAGGGCTGTTTCTTTTTCATGTCCATTTCGCAAGGCTTCTTGGCGCCTTCTTTGCACTTAGTGCAAGGCTTACCTGCTTCCTTACATTTTTCGCAAGGTTGCTTCTTCATGGTTTCAGCGCAAGGACATTTTCCTTTCATGCCTGGACAGGCAGAGGCTGTGGACAGACTGCCAATTGAGACGAGTGAGATGACAGCAAATAAAAACAGTATTTTTTTCATGATATAGATTCTCCTTTACGTAGAATGATGACCTAATTTGCCCGTGCTTTCAATTGTCATTGGCCGCTTTATTCCCCGGGCAGGGATTACGCGGCGTATTGGTAGGGTAGGCGGTTATCACTTGTTTATTATCAGGATCCTTCACAACACGAACCTTCACCGTGCCGACTTTTTGCTCCGTCACGTAATAACCGTTACGTTGTTGTTCCCAGTTTAGGTTGTCATTAGCGGCGATGAGTTCGACTTCCTTGATAATCTGATCATCCCCCCAATGTTTGGGAAATTCGGATTTACAGGGGGCCCCTGTTCCATATTTATGCCCGCCGCCTGTCGCATCCCCATAGAGAATATGGACACGGCGGGCAGGGGTGATCAGCGCGGCGTCATTAAAGTCCTCTTTGACTTCCAAGTCTGTTGTAGTGGCGGGAGCGGGGACTTCGTCCTCAATAACGAAGGCATCAACGACCTTGGTAACGTCTTGTTCGGACACCTGATAACCGGCCCAGCCAATCAGGGCCACTAACACCATAATTATTAAGGGTTTTTTGTTTTTTGATAGTTTCATTTTCTTAGTAATTCCTTATTAAACGCCCTGATTTGAAAGATCATAACGCTTATAGCAGATCATCTCCAGCCAGGTTTTAAGGAAAAAATATCACTTCCATTGACATAATTTCCTTTTTTCTATAAAAAACCAAATATTCAATAATTTTACAAGAGGGTATTACTATGTCCAATCCTGCTCAAAGACTGTTCGCCGCGGCGTTGCTAAGCGGTCTGGTTGTCACAAACACGGCAGATGCCGAAACACCGGCGCCAACACAAGCACAAGATTCTATGGTGAAATTGTCACAAGTTCACACCTATGTTTGTTCAAAAGGCGGTTTTATACCGCAAGTACATGTCAACTTCTTTGTCAGTGAAACTGACGCAGAAAAAATCAGTCCTGATCCACGTATTGCCGCAGAAATAGTCAGACCGTTATATTTCCGATTACAGGCAGTTGTCCATAATGCATGGGTTGATGCCGCAGCAAAACATAAAATTGGATTTGGCGACTTTAATAAAGTTGACACACCGGCTGTGCGTGATGCCAAAGCCATCATTGACAGAGAAATTGCGGATATTGAAAAAATCAGCAAAGTAACATTTGGTGTTGAATCTTTCGTTGATGGCGGCGCGTTTTCGGTTGGTACTGATAAAAGTTGTGATATCCCGAAAGTGGAAGTGCCCGCCGGTCCACGCCTTTAATCCAAAACGGATTTTTTGATAATAAAAAACCCTCGTCTCATGCGAGGGTTTTTTTAGTTTGTAAATAAACGGCTAAAATTTATGCCGCTTGTCTGGCGCCGCCGGCAACGGATGCCTGATAAATTTTATCGACGGCCTTTTTCAAGGTGGCGTTAAATTCCGCATCATCTTGTGAAAAGCGCAAATCATTCGACAAAGCGCGGGAGAAGCTGGCGATCATACCGTCATTTTTCGACAGGCGGTCGCAGGCCTCATCCAGAGAATATCCCCCTGACAACGCCACAACACGAACAATATTTTTATGGGCGGCCAGATCAGCGTACAGATTGGCCTTCTCGGGCAAAGTTAATTTGAGCATAACTTTTTGATCATCGGCCAGTGCATCAAGACTGCGTTTAATCTCTGTATGCAAAATATCTTCCGCCTGCGCCTTATCGGAAATGGAAATCGTTACTTCGGGTTCAATAATCGGCACCAGACCGTGAGAAAGGATTTGTTTGCCGATTTCAAATTGTTGATCGACAACAGCCTTGATCCCGGAAGGAGAGGCGGCGTTAATCACGGAGCGCATTTTGGTACCGAAAATTCCCGCCTTCACCGCACGTTCCAGCAGCGCATCCAGATCAGGCATTGGTTTCATCAACTGAACACCATCAGCCTCATCCGCCAGACCTTTGTCGACTTTCAGAAACGGAACAACGCCGAGTTTTTCCCAGAGATATTGCGCCGTCGGAATGCCTTCGACCTTATTATCCATGGTTTTTTCAAAAAGGATGGCGCCGATAATTTTCTCCCCGTTAAAGGCAGGCGCGGTGATAATGCGGCTACGCATGGCGTGAACAGCGTCAAACATTTCATCTTCGTTGGAATAGCTGCTTTCATCAACGCCGTAAGCTTTTAACGCCTTGGGGGTTGATCCGCCGCTTTGATCCAGAGCAGCAATAAAGCCATTGGCTTCCGAGATTTTTTTAAGTTGTTCTTGGTTCATTCGATTATCCTTCTCCCATATCAATTATTAAAGAAAAAACCATCAGGCAGACCAGTGATGAAACTATGCTGAGACCACAAAGTCGATAAAAATATTTATTCCAACTTTTTCTAACAAGGGAAATTAACCCTAGCAAAATAAATACAGAAAAAGATAAACATAATAGAATCATTCCAATCCACTGATAAAAATAAATACTATTTGTGTCTCCTGGAACGCCTATTGAAACAGCAAAAATAAGCGGCGCCGACATAAAAATGGAAACTACAGAGGTGATAATTAAAATTATGATTTTTTTTGCAATTTGCATATTATATAACGTTATGCTGCTTCTGATTTGGCGGCGTAACCGACAGCGTGCATTTTGGCGGCCGTGTCGAGCATACGATTAGAAAAGCCCCATTCATTGTCATACCAGCTCATGATACGAACAAAATTGCCGTTCAGCACTTTTGTTTCTTTCAAGGCAAAAATGGAAGACAGCGGGTTGTGATTAAAATCACCTGATACCAACGGCTCATCATATGCGCCCAGAACACCTTCCAGTGATCCGCCGCAGGCAGAAAGGATGGCGTTATTCACTTCCTCCACCGTCGTCGGTTTGGATGTTGTGAATTTGAAATCAACCACAGACACGTTCGGGGTCGGCACACGCATAGAAACGCCGTCCAGCTTACCATTCAATTCAGGCAATACTTTACCCACCGCTTTGGCGGCGCCCGTTGAGGTCGGGATCATGTTACAGGCAGCGGCGCGGGCACGGTGGAGGTCTTTATGTGCGGTATCAACAATACGTTGATCCCCCGTATAAGAGTGGATTGTCGTCATAAAGCCGCTTTCTATACCGATGGCATCGTTGAGTGCTTTGGCAACAGGCGCCAGACAGTTTGTTGTACAAGACGCATTAGAGACAATCTGATGACCTGCCTCCAACTTGTCAGAGTTCACACCGTATACGACAGTGATGTCCTCATCGGTTGCGGGGGCAGAAATCAGAACTTTCTTAGCCCCTGCGGTAAGGTGCATCGCGGCCTTTTCACGATCAGTGAAAATACCCGTACATTCGAAAACAATATCGACACCAAGCTTGCCCCATGGCAATTGGGTCGGGTCGCGTTCCTGACAGACATCGATATTCTTGCCGTTCACGATAATGGTATCTTCATCCACTGTCTCAACGGAAAAGGGGAAAATGCCGTGAACCGAGTCATATTTCAGCAAGTGCTTATTCGTTGCCAAAGGAGCAAGGTCATTAATGGCGACGATTTCAATATCGTCACGGCCAGATTCAAATAGCGCCCGCATTACGTTACGCCCGATACGTCCAAAGCCGTTAATGGCAACTTTAACTGTCATTTTCTTACTCCTATGGTTTTAAATTTTATTTGTTTTTTTGTTTATTCTTTACGGCCGCGACAATAGCGTCCGTGGTAATACCAAAATGTTTATACAGAACTTCGGCCGGGGCAGAAGCACCAAAACCGTCCATGCCGATAAACGGATTATGCCCGCCGATCATGCGATCCCAGCTTTGGCGAATGCCCGCCTCTACCGCAATTTTGATCGAGTTGTTACAGAGCAGGGACTGGATGTAGTCGCCGTCCTGTTCCCAGAAAAGATCCATACAAGGAACGGATACAACGCGGACACCATCGTCCAGTTGCTCGGCGGCCTCCATCGCCAGATGGACTTCGGAACCTGAGGCAAAAATGGTGACTTCGGGTTCATCCCCCTCACAGTCTTCCAAAATATAAGCCCCCAGCGAGGATTTATTCACCGGATCATCTTCACGCAAAGTCGGCAATCCCTGACGGGTGAGCGCCATGACGGCAGGCGCCTTGTCATTTTTAATGGCCAGCTCCCAACATTCGGCCGTTTCAATACCGTCACAAGGACGATAGACATAGCAGTTGGGAATAGCGCGAAGAGCGGATAGATGTTCGACAGGTTGGTGCGTCGGGCCATCTTCACCCAAGCCGATAGAGTCATGGGTCATGACGTGAATGACCCGTTGATGCATCAAGGCGGCCAAACGGATAGACGGGCGGCAATAATCGGCGAATTGCAGAAAGGTGCCTGCATAAGGAATAATCCCGCCGTGCAGAGCCATACCATTCATAATTGCGGCCATGCCATGTTCGCGCACACCGTAATTAATGTAATTGCCGTTATAGTTGTCTTTATCGATGACAACGGATGCTTTGACCTTTGTATTGTTTGATCCTGTCAAATCGGCAGAACCACCAATCAGCGCAGAGATAGCCGGAACCAGTTGTTCCAAGCAAGCACCAGATGTCTGACGCGTGGCCTTTGATGGTTTTTCATCAGCAAATGATTTTTTCAGATCGGCAATAACAGAGTCCAGTTTGGACAGATCTATATCATAGGAGGGCGCATCTTTCGGGCTTTGTGTTCCAAGAGAACGCCACATGGCAAGAATTTCATCAGGAATTTCAAACGGTGCATAAGGCCAGCCCAAATTTTTGCGGGCGCCTGCAATTTCCTCATCCCCCAGCGGCGCGCCATGAGAAGACGAGCTGTTTTCTTTCGTCGGCGCCCCAAAACCGATTTTGGTGTGGCAACAAATCATCGACGGGGTATCGGTTTTTTGTGCCTTGGCAATCGCGGCCTCGATTTCAGACGGGTTGTGACCGTCAACCGTTTGAACATCCCAGCCATAGGCTTCGAACCGTTTTACAGGATCTTCGGTATAGGAAAGGTCCGTCTTCCCATCAATGGTGATGCCGTTTTGGTCATAAAGTACAATCAGCTTCCCAAGCTTCAGATGCCCTGCGAGTGAGCAGGCTTCGTGGCTGATCCCTTCCATCAAATCACCATCGGAGCAAATAACATAAGTACGGTGATCACAATCAGCGCCATATTTAGTATTCAAAATACGTTCAGCCAGGGCAAAACCCGGTGCGGTGGAAACCCCTTGTCCCAGAGGACCTGTGGTCATTTCAACACCAATTTCAGGCTCCACTTCAGGGTGACCAGCGGTTTTATAGCCAAGCTGACGGAAATTCTTGATCTGCTCCATCGTCATTTCCTCATACCCCGTCAAATAGGCGAGGGAGTAAAGCAACATGGAACCATGCCCGGCGGAAAGGATAAATCGGTCGCGATTTGCCCAAGTCGGATTTTTTGGATCGAATTTCAGGAATTTGGAAAACAAGACCGTTGCCACATCGGCCATGCCCATCGGCATTCCCGGGTGCCCCGAATTGGCTTTTTGTACCGCATCCATCGACAAAGCGCGGATGGCATTGGCCATTTGTTTTAAATCCAATTTTTGGTTTGCGTTCGGGGCGTCAGCAGCTTGAGCTTGTGGCATTAAAAATCCTTCGTTGTAATAGTATTTATGCGCCTTACAATGCAACTTGAAGGTGATAAGGTCAACTCCCTGAAACAAAAGAATAATGATTTTTTTGGGGAAAGATGCGTTGAACGCTTGACGCGTCGATAAAACCCTCCGTAATGTCGTCATATTCCATTTTTTATTTTTGCGAGGATTTCACGTGACTGCCGCCATTAAAGCATCTTTGACCAATCTTAATTCAGCTCTTCGCGGCCTTGAAGTGGCTGCCGAACAGGCAAAAGAAAAGAAGAAAAGCGCCCCGAAAGGCGGAATGGATCTTTTTTCCATGCCCCAAGCGTCCAATAGTGATGTCGATGCAAAAGCTCTGGCCAGCCGTTTGGACGGCGCGATTGCCAAGGTGGAAAAACTCTTGAGAGAAGGGGAGGAAGCCCATGGCTGAAGTCAATATCAGTATTAACGGCCGTACATTCGGCATTGCCTGTGATGACGGGCAAGAACAACGTGTCATGGATTTGGCCAATTTCGTTGACAGCCGATTGAGAGAAATTGCCGCCGCAGGCGCGGGTACCAATGAATCGCATTTGCTGGTTTTAACCTCTATCGTGATGGCGGATGAGCTGTTTGATATGCGCGACGCCGCTGCAAACGGCAACAGAGCCTCCCTGAACGGTCTGCAAATCACCAAAGACGATGAAGGGCAGATCATCAATGCGATTGACCAGATGGCCAGCCGTATTGAGGCTATTGCAGGCGGTTTGGCAAAAGTCTGATTGTTGCCGTAAAAAACTAGCTTTTTCAGCAAGAAATAAGGTATAACCCTATCAGCTGCGGGGCAGGTGATAGGACATAATTCTTGAGGCCGATGCAATTCGCATGAGGGAACTGCCTCTGTCCGGATCGTGGTCCGGTTATTGTGGTGCCCACCTAGTTTATAGGGCTTCATGACGAATTTTGTTACCCTACACGGCTTCCGCGGCGCTTCTTTTATTGACATAATTCATATTTTTATCTTACATTTCCTTTATGTCCGAACCTGATGACATAAAGTTTGAAACCTTCTGGTTTCGCACAACTTCTGCGGATGACACCGTGGAATTAGGCCGCCTGTTTGCCGAGGTCGCCAGACAGACGACCAAACCAATCCTGTGTATAGGCGTCAATGGCTATCGGGACCGCGGTAAAACAACATTGCTTTATGGTCTTGTCAGCAATTTTTCCGACATCTCCTGCAGTGATTTCAGCATGCTGCAAGCAGG
>DAOPJS010000029.1:0-9231 GCA_035399785.1 Alphaproteobacteria bacterium | reverse complement strand
CTTCATCGCCTTCTTTATGTTTATCACTGTTATTCGGATAGGCTTTTTCCTGATCAACATATTCCAGATAACCAAAATTAGTGTAAAGGACACTTCCCATTAAATGGTCGACGCGTTTAATACCTTCTGCAAACTCAGGCCATTTTTGCATAGCAATTTCCGGCAGACCTTGTCGGCTTCCATACATGTCTTCGCGTTGATTGGCATATTGTAACCTTCTTGGCGCCGTGAATTTTGGGGCGCCGATCATGGATGAAAGATTATGAATGCCATCGCAAACCTTAATAATCCAAACAACAGGTGAAGCATATACAGAGTTGACCATATTATGGATGTAGGCACGGGTATTGGGAAAAAGATCTTTACGAATCATGCGGCCATCAGGGCGGTATTGCGGATTTCCGTCAGCATCCAAAATTGCCACTTTCTTTGTCATCAGGCGCAAATTCTGCATCAGGATATCAAGGTTATCGTATTCTTTTTGCAGTCGTCCGTCGTCAAAACCTGGAAGGCCTAATGCCTGAAGCTCGGTAAATTTTTTCAGGATATTTTGCTTTTGTTCTTTTTCGAATTGGTCAAAATCTTTTCCGAAGTCTTCAATCGAATCATGACGAAGGGCCGTGCGCAGCGCAGTTTCCAGTCCGCCATATTGTTCCAGACTTTCCAGTGATATTGTTTTGTCTTTTATCATCGACAGAAAAATAAGAACGGGGGCCATTTGGTGATACCAGCCGATACTGCCGTCATCACGGGGTTTGGCCGCAGATTCTTCCAATAGTTCATCGAAATCCATTTTGGCCATATAGAATTCACAGCCGATTAAAAACTGGCTGAATTTATCTTTAATATCTGCTTCTGCTTCGGGGGTGTTGACACTTTTTTTGGTGTCGTATTCATCAAGAGCGGCTCTCAAAATTTCGATATTGGCTTTGATTTTCAGAAAGTATGTGTCAGACGAGCCGACAGCCCCTGAAAAATCAGGGCCTGCTGATGGTTCTCCACCTTCGACTTTTTTATCCATCGGTAAACTTTCCCGCCGTTATGTTAAACGCCTGTTTACTCGTTAGACCCTGTAAAATCAACAAAAATATGAAAAATATTAACTTTTTTTGAGAATAAAGACAGCATATCAGAAAATCAGGTAAAAATCGCGGAAAACCTCATGTTTTCGTGATATTCAGTCTTAATCTCTAAGTAGTTCATTTATCGAGGTTTTTGACCGCGTTTTCTCATCCACACGCTTAACAATGACAGCGCAGGCCAGATTAGGGCTACCTTGTGTTTTACCCGGCAAAGTTCCCGGAACAACAACGGAATAGGCGGGAACACGGCCATAATGAACCTCGCCCGATTCGCGATCAACGATTTTGGTGGAGGCGCCTAGGAAAACGCCCATAGAGATAACAGCGCCTTCTTCAACGATCACGCCTTCGGCCACTTCGGAGCGGGCCCCGATAAAGACGTTATCTTCGATAATAACAGGGCCTGCCTGTAGCGGTTCCAACACACCGCCGATTCCCGTGCCGCCCGAAATATGGCAGTTCTTACCAATTTGTGCGCAGGAGCCGATAGTGGCCCATGTGTCGACCATGGTTCCTTCATCAACATAGGCGCCCAGATTGACGAAGCTGGGCATTAATACGACGCCCTTGGCGATATAGGCTGAATGGCGGACAACAGCATTCGGCACAGCGCGAAAGCCTGCCGACTTGAATCTGGCGCCATCCCAGCCATCGAATTTTGAGGGAACCTTGTCCCACCATGTTGATCCGCCCGGGCCGCCGCTGATCGGCGTCATGTCATTCAGGCGGAAAGAGAGAAGAACGGCTTTTTTCAGCCATTGGTGTACGTGCCACTGGTTGTCAATTTTTTCGGCGATGCGGGCATGGCCGCTATCGAGATCGGCCAAGGCTTTTTCAACGGCGTAGCGGACATCACCATGCGTATCTGTGTTGATCTGATCGCGGTTTTCCCACGCTTGATTGATAATATCTTCCATCGTATTTCCTATCTTTTTGTAATTTTTTCGTCTTTGTAAAGTTTCGAGATGATTTCAAAAATGAAGGCTGTGCTCCAGCCAAAAAGGATAAAGCCATTGGCTGCTTCGAATGAGCTGAGCAGGCGCCATTCCTCATCCAGAAAGACATCACCGAAGCCGACTGTGGTGAAGCTGCTGGTTGAAAAATAGAGAGCGGTTTCAAGATTGTGCAGAATATTCGGTTCCAGATACAAAAACAGCAGAGCCCAAAGCCATATCTGCACAATATGTGACAGAAAAACGACCAATACGGTAAAAACCATCAACGGAATTTCCCATACATGATTAAAGGTTTTGAAGATGACGGGGCCTAATTTTTCAAGGACAAAAACGAGCCTATCCAACACGACCGCGTGGATTGTCACGGTCAGGGCAAGCATAAAACAGCCGATCAGCAGTTGCATCATAAACATCGCACAGACATTGCCTTAAGACGCGGCGGAGTTCAAGATATGCTTTCGCACGTGCCATAAATTATGGACAATTTGGCCCTATTTGCGTCATCCCGTGTATATATAATGCTTATAGATTGGTGGAATAATGCGTATCATTTTCTTCTTGGTTGAGCGCGTTTTATGATACAAAGGTTTTGTGAAAAGGAAGAAATAATGTTGAGACAATCCAATTTGTTAGCCGTCTTTGCGGTTTTGTTTTTAACGGCGGCGCCGTTTTCGGTTGCCAAGGCCGCTGATAAAAATCCGGACAGGCAGAAAGTCCGTTATGATGTTTATGCTGGCGGTATTCACGCACTTCAGGCCAATCTGGATATCGATCAATCCAAGCAAGGGCGCTATAGCTTGTCTCTAGATGCCAAGACTTATGGTCTTTTGGGTAAGCTGGCGCCATGGGAAGGTGTTTTTGAAAGTCACGGCTGGGCAGGTAAAGTCAACAAACCTGAATTGCATCAATCAACCGCGATTTGGCGCGGCGAAAAAGAGATTAAAAAATACAAATATAACAAAGACGGCAGCTTTGCCGGATACAGTGTTCTGGATGATGAAAATGACGGCTCCCTTCGTGATGTGGATACCGAGCTGACTAAAGGAACCAGCGATGTTTTGACCGCAACACTTAATACCATGGAGGCAATCGCCGCAGGAAGTGATTGTGAAGGTGAAACCGATATTTTTGATGGCAGCCGCCGCTATACCCTCATTTTCAGACATAAAGAAAATGTTGAATTAGAGGCCTCCCGCTGGAATGTTTACAAAGGCCCTGCCGTCCAATGCACAGTGGAAGTAAAACCCGGCGGCGGCAAATGGCATGAAAAACCGCGTGGCTGGATGTCTATTCAGGAACAAGGGCGCGAGCGCGGGACGATGCCGACTGTCTGGTTTGCTAAAATGGTTGAGGGTGAACCTGCCGTGCCTGTTAAAGTACGGGTTAAAACAAGCTATGGGACGCTTTTCATGCATATGACCGATTATGAAGGCGGGAAAAAGAAGCTGACGCTCGCCGAATAGCTTTCAAGGTTTAAAAAATCGAAAAAAAACTGCCTGTATGTCACCTTTTGCAACATGTTGTGACTTGTTTAAGCCCCATTTTTGCTTAGAAATATTAGCATGACAGAGCAAACACCCTTGGCAATCGTAATTCTGGCCGCCGGCAAAGGTACGCGGATGAAATCCGCCTTGCCGAAGGTAATGCATAAAATCGCCGGCCGTCCGATGATTAACTGGCTGATTGAAGCGGCCGAGGCGCTGGAGCCTGAAAAAATCATTGTGGTGACAGGTCCTGATATGCCTGATCTGAAAGCCGCCGCCGCCCCCCATTCCTGTGTTATTCAGCAAGAGCAAAAAGGCACGGGAGATGCGGTAAAACCCGCCATGAAATTACTGGAAGGTTTTGACGGGAAGGTTCTGATCCTGCTGGGGGATGAGCCGTTTGTCGATTTGACTGTTTTGGAAGAAATGATTGCCCATGACGGTATTTCTGTGATGGCGGTTGAACAGGATTTTCCATCCGGCTTAGGCCGTGTCTTCTTGAAAGACGACGGAACGCTGGAACATATTGTTGAAGCAAAAGACTGCACGGAAGAACAGCTTGATCATCCTATCCGTAATGCCGGGAATTTCTGTGTTCCTGCAAAACATTTGGCCAAGTGGCTTGATCAAATCAAAAATGATAACAAACAAAATGAATATTATCTGACCGATCTACCCAAGATTGCCGAGCAGGATGGATTTGCCACCCGTGTGATAGGGGCAGAGGCCCTTGGCGGTTGGGGTATTAATACCCGCGCCGAACTGGCCGAGCATGAATTCATTGCGCAGGATATGCTTCGTCAGATGGCCATGGAAGAAGGGGTCACAATGATAGACCCTGACACGGTAACGCTTTCCTGGGATACACAGTTCGGGCAGGATGTGATTATTGAGCCCAATGTTTATATCGGACCATGGACATCGATTGAAAGCGGCGTCACCATTCATGCGTTTTCGCATATCGAAGGGGCAATCATTGAAGAAGGAGCGGAGATCGGCCCCTTTGCCCGTATTCGCCCGAAATCTGTGATTGGCGAAGGGGCAAGCGTCGGGAATTTTACTGAGATTAACCGCTCAACATTGGAAGCAGGCGCAAAGGCAAAACATGTTTCCTATATCGGCGATACGATTGTCGGATCAAAGGCCAATATCGGGGCGGGGACGATCATTGCCAATTATGATGGTTTCTTTAAGCATCAAAGCAGAATAGGCAAAGATGTCTTTGTCGGCTCCAACAGCACGATTATTTCCCCTGTCGTTGTCGGGGACGGCGCGATTATCGCCGCAGGATCAAATGTAAACAAAGACATTCCCGCCAACGCCATGGCGATTGGCCGTTCACGGCAGGAAAACCATCTGGGCTGGGCGAGCGAGTATCGCAAGGTCAAACAACAGCAAAAACATCACGAAGAAGAGTAAACCATGTGTGGCATCATCGGTATTATCGGCAACAAAACAGCCGCCCCGCAAATTCTGGAAGGGCTGCAACGCCTGGAATATCGCGGTTATGATTCCGCAGGTATCGCGACACTGGTAAACGGTCATATTGACCGCCGCCGCGCTGAAGGCAAGCTGGTTAATCTTGCTAAAATGCTCGATGATAATCCGCTGGATGGTCTGGTCGGCATTGGCCACACAAGATGGGCCACGCATGGCAGCCCGACAACCAATAACGCCCATCCGCATGCCACGGAAAAAGTCGCCGTGGTGCATAACGGGATTATCGAGAATTATGCCGAGATCAAGGAAGAGCTTCAGGGGCTGCAATGCCGTTTTGAAACTGATACCGATACGGAAGTGATCGCCCATCTGGTGACACATTATATGAAGCAAGGGTCAAGCCCGCAGGAAGCAGCCGATAAAACCTTCGCCCGTTTGCAAGGGGCTTATGCGCTGGCGCTTATTTTTGCCGGTGAACATGATTTGATGATCGGCGCGCGTCAGGGAACGCCGCTGGCCGTCGGCTATGGGGACGGGGAAATGTTTTTAGCCTCTGATTCCTATGCGCTGGCTCCTTTGACAAAAAAGATATGTTTTTTGGAAGATGGCGACCGCGTCACATTGACTAAAAAATCGGTACGCATATATACGGCCGATAATGACAATGTCGAACGGCCGATTCGCACCACCGCGCAATCCGGTGCGACAACAGGCAAGGGTGAATATCCGCATTTCATGTTGAAGGAAATTTACGAACAGCCTGCGGTGATTGGCGACACACTCAATTCCTTTATCAATCCGGCAACGGGGGAAATCAGTCTGCCTGAGGATATTTTAACCGCAATTGATAAGGCGCCGCGCTTGACTTTAATTGCCTGCGGCACAGCATCCTATGCCTGTATGGTCGCGAAATACTGGTTTGAACAGATTGTGCGCATTCCATGTGAAATTGATATTGCGTCGGAATTTCGCTACCGCGAAGCGCCAATGCCAAAAGACGGTGTTTGTATTTTTGTGTCCCAGTCGGGAGAGACGCTCGATACGCTCGAAGCGCTTCGTTATTGCAAACGCGAAGGACAAAAAATTCTTTCTATCGTCAATACGATTGAAAGCACGATCGAACGTGAATCTGATCTGGTTTTGCATACGCTGGCCGGCCCCGAAATCGGCGTGGCCTCGACCAAGGCGTTTACCACGCAGCTGACAACCCTTGCCTGTCTGGCATTGGCAATGGCGTTCCAAAGGGGAACAATCAAGGATGATGCGCGGAAGGAATATGCCGAAGCCCTGCGTCATTTACCGACAGTCGCCGCGAATATCCTTAATCATGATGAGGAGATAAAGGAAATTGCCCGCGATGTGTTCAAGGCGCGAGATATGCTTTATATCGCGCGAGGCAGTTTGTACCCCATCGCACTGGAAGGGGCGCTTAAGCTGAAAGAAATTTCGTATATTCACGCCGAAGGATACGCGGCTGGGGAAATGAAACATGGGCCGATTGCGTTGATTGATGAAAATGTGCCTGTGGTTGTGATTGCGCCGTCGAATGACCCGCTTTTTGAAAAGACGGTATCGAATGTGCAGGAAACCGTGGCACGCGGCGGTAAAATTATGCTGTTTTCCGACAGCGAAGGCACCTATAAAATGAAAGATATGGCCAGCTGGTCCGTCACAATGGGGCAGGTCCATCCGTTTGTCGCGCCGATTTTATATACAATTCCGGTGCAGCTTTTGTCCTATCACGTGGCTGTGGCAAAGGGGACAGATGTTGACCAACCGCGGAATCTGGCCAAATCCGTCACGGTTGAATAATCAAATCATTTGAAACAGGCTGATCATCGATCCCACGCCGATGACGATACTTAAGTTATCGTCGATTTTTATTTTGTGGGAATAAAGCTCTAACGTGGTGGCAAATATACTGATGATAATGGCCTGTAGCCAATTAATGTTCAGGCCGAAGTGAATAAAGCTCAGCAAAATTACCAATGAAAAAATAAAAAAGGCGCCGCTGCCTTCTACCGATTTCTCCCCCAGCCTGTGTTTACCGAATTTCCTGCCGATCAGGGCGGCAGCTGTATCGGCCAATATCATGATGGAAATGGCGGCCATAGCAACGGGTTTGGAAAACAGGATAATCGAAATCAGAGCCGCCAAAACGACATAGAAGGCGCCTGTTAAACTGAAAAAATTATCTTCGTTTTCATGCGGGCGGAGAATTTTCCCGATCAATGTGTGAGTGATTTCTTTGAATAACGGCCAAAACCTTCTGGCGATTTCAAAACCGATCATACCTATTAATAAGAGAGAAAACAGGAAAAGCGCGTCTGCTCTGGATAATATATATATTGCCCCTACCATCCAGAGGGAGCTGAGATGAATTAATTTTCGATAGACTTCGTTAATAAAATCTATTTTCACCCGTTTATCCGCGGCAAGAATTCAGAATGTCCATTTTTTGGTCATAGACGGAAGTCTTCACCCCCATCATTCCCAAGATTGTATGGGTTAAATTGTCATGAGAAAAGTGTTTCTTTTCTGCCGCTTGTTTCAGACAGCTTTGATCAATTTTTTTGGTTTTGACGGTTTTGTCAGAAAACCAAGTGATCAGCGGAACATGAGTTTGTTCTGCCGGAGCGATGGCGTAGGGCACGCCGTGCAGATACAGGCCCTTTTCCCCGAGGCTTTCGCCGTGATCGGAGAAATAAAGCATCGAAACATCATATTTACTGTCGTATTTTTTCAGAACATCAATTATTTCCGCCATGACGTAGTCCGTGAACAAGATTGTATTGTCGTAGGTATTCAGAATTTCTTCGTCGCTGCAATTTTGAATATCACTTTTATCGCAGACGGGTGTGAAAACTTCATGATCTTTCGGGTAGCGCTTATAATATGTCGGCCCGTGGCTTCCCATGATATGCAGGAAGATAACATTTTCTTTATTTTCCGGTTTCAGATCGCGGATATAATCATCCAGATAACCGATCAGGAAGCTGTCCTGACAAACCAATCCGTCACAAAATTCGTTTTTGTCTCTGGGAACCTTTATGAAAGGAATGTTATTGGCGACGTCCTGACTGCCTGTATTGTTATCGATCCAGACGGTGTTAATGCCCGCGCGTTGCAAGACATCGGTTAAATTGTCCTGATTTCTGGCTTTTTGTTTATTGAAATCATGCTTACCCATGAAAGAAAACATACAAGGGACAGAAACCGCCGTTGCTGTGCCGCAAGAGGTGGCATTTTTATAGTAAGTCAGATTTTGTATGTCTTTTGTGTATTTGTTTGTTTCACGCCTATATCCGCCAAATTCATAATTTTGGGCGCGGGCGGTTTCACCGACAATAACGACAAACAGGTTGTCTTTGCCGTCTTCTTCTTTCACGGCGTCAGTTCCCAATTGGGTGTACTCCATATTCGACGCAAAATAGTTTTTCTTAATGTATTTATATGTGCTGGACATGTAATAAGTCGGCACAATTTCTTTTCTGACAATTTTGTGATTTCGGATGACCGAGGCATAATCTTTGTAGAAAAAAGCCGCAATAATTGCGACGATGATGAGGGAGATCAAAACAGATCCTGTTTTAACGGCGATATCTTTGAAAAACGAATAATGCGTGATTTTGGTGAAAAACAATAAGACGGCAGGGATAAGACCCGTCAGGCCGAACCATAGAAATACCGTTAAGTTAGAGTATGAACTGGCCTCTGCAAAATTGGTAATCAGGATATTGTCAATCATGTCCTGATCAAAAATGACCTTGTAATTATACATGGCAAAATTGACCAATGAGCCGGTAATCAACAAGTAAATAAAGAACGGTTTTTCGAAATATTTAATCGTAAAAGGAATAAACAAAACGTTGAAAAACGTGATCAGAAAAACCGGAATGGTCAGAATAAAGAAAATATTGGCATCACCCAGTTCACTGAAAATCTCATGAAGATGACGGAAAAATGCCAAGTTCAAAAAAATGGTAAAATAAACGGCCAGTAACAAGGCCATTACCGTTGAGTTAATCGTAAGTTTTGGGAGCTTCATGAAGTTTTTTCGTAATAGTTGTAAATGATCGGGCGGATTATAAGTCAGAAAGCTGAAGCGAAACTGAATCTATCTTTTTCTATGGGCTTTATGTTGTAAAATACAGAGAATATCCATAAATTTCATGATTTTTTTAAGGGGGATTGCACTGAATATAGCAATTATTAAGAAAATTCTTGATTCTTCGGCAGTTTTCATATCTACTTAAGCCAATCCGATAT
>DAOPJS010000028.1:0-9358 GCA_035399785.1 Alphaproteobacteria bacterium | reverse complement strand
CCCATACAGTCGAATATTTCAAAATCCCCGAAGATGTGCTGGTGATTTGTCTGGGCAAATCCACCTATGCGCGATGCGGCCTGATTGTGAATGTGACGCCGCTGGAGCCGGGCTGGGAAGGCCATGTGACGCTGGAAATTTCCAACACCACGCCGCTTCCTGCCAAGGTCTACGCCAATGAAGGCGTGGCGCAGTTCTTGTTCTTTAAGGGCTCCAGCGCCTGCGAAGTGTCCTATGCCGACCGAGCCGGAAAATATATGGGACAACAAGGTGTGACCTTACCACGTATCAAGAAGTAATTTTAAGCCTATGCCCTCTCCGAACCTGAAAGTCATTATGCCCGGCGACCAAGACATTGAAATCCTGACCGATAACGTCAAATCCTCAAGCCTCGAAAAAATGCGTGTGGTGGGAGGGACAAAATTAAACGGCAGTATCCGAATTTCAGGAGCCAAGAATGCTGCACTGAAACATATGTGCGCCGCTCTTTTAACGGACGAGCCGCTTATCCTGACCAATATGCCGACAGGTCTGCATGATGTAAGAACACTGGGTGAATTACTGACCCATTTGGGTGTTGTCGTGGCTTTGGATAAGGAAGATAAAATCGCCAAGCTGGATGCCAAAAATATCACCTCGCATGTTGCCCCTTATGATCTGGTGCGCAAAATGCGCGCCACGGTCTTGGTGCTGGGGCCTTTATTGGCGCGCCATGGTAAGGCGGAGGTGTCTCTTCCCGGTGGCTGCGCGTTGGGCGCACGGCCGATTGATCTGCATATCAAAGGATTGCAGGCGATGGGCGCAACGATTGAGCTGGAAGGCGGCTACGTTAAGGCGGCCGCGCCGAAAGACGGATTGCACGGCGCCGATATTACCTTCCCGTTTGTATCTGTGGGCGCAACCGAAAACCTGATGATGGCGGCAACACTGGCCAAGGGTGAAACTGTTTTAAGAAACGCCGCCCGCGAGCCGGAAATTGTCGATCAGGGTAACGCCTTGATTGCCATGGGCGCGAAGATCGAAGGATTGGGTACGTCTGAAATTCGAATTACGGGTGTTGAAAAATTGCACGGAACAACGCATAGCGTGATCCCTGATCGTATTGAAACGGGAACATATATGTGCGCCGTCGGACTCTGTGGTGGGGAATTACGGCTGCAAAATACACGGATGGATTTTCTTTCCGCGCTTATTTCACCGCTGAAAGAAGCGGGAATGAGCATCACGCAAGACGGCGATGACGTAGTCGTTCGCCGTGATGGTGCGCGGCTGAAAGGGGTCGATATCATGACAGAGGCCTATCCGGGTTTTGCTACCGACCTTCAGGCACAGTTCATGACGATGATGACCCTGTGTGAAGGTGCGGGCATGATCGCCGAAACCATTTTCGAAAACCGTTTCATGCATGTGCCGGAGCTGTGCCGCATGGGCGCAGATATTACCATTCGCGGTAACTCAGCCATTATCCGCGGCGTAGAAAAACTCAAAGGGGCGGAAGTCATGGCCACCGACCTGCGCGCTTCGGTCTCCTTGGTGCTGGCAGGGCTGGTCGCCGAAGGGGAAACCATCATCAACCGCATCTATCACCTTGACCGCGGCTATGAGAACATCGTTGATAAATTAACGGCCGTTGGCGCCAAGATTGAACGCATCAAAGGATAAGGATGTTATCGCCTGATGGTTTTAGAAAAAGACATCGAACAAACACCTTTCATTTCCGTTGATCTGAACAAACTACAACATAATATCCGTGATATGCAGGCCATTGCCGATAAGGCAGGGCTTACCATTCGTCCTCACGCCAAAACCCATAAATGCAGCCATATCGCCAAGCTTCAATTAGAAGCCGGCGCCGTCGGCTTAACTGTCGCCAAACCGGAAGAGGCTATCGCCTTTATTAAATTAGGCGTTCCTTCGGTAAAAATATGCTACCCCGTGATCAGCGCTGAAAAAATCGACGCCGTTTTAAAAACGGCGCAGGAATACTCTGCCGATGTTCGGTTTGTTATCGATAGCGAGATTGGTTTTAATATTATCGAAGAAATCGGCAAATGCTTCGGAAAAAAAATACCCGTTTATGTCGAGGTGGATGTCGGTTTAAACCGATGCGGCCTGAAAAAAGATAATCCGCTGCTTGTTGATTTGTGTGAAAGAGCTTTCACCTCTTCTGACTTAGCCTTTATCGGTCTGACGTCCCATGCGGGGCAAGCCTATGGTGGCGGCAGCCCCGATGAAACAGCCGCAATTGCCGAAGAAGAACGCCAAATATTGATGCAGGTGAAGCAAGCGCTGGAAGAACGAGGCATAAAGGTTGAGGAAATTTGCGTCGGCTCGACCCCGACCGTGTGGGCGCAGAAAAATTTTGACGGCTTAAGCGAAATCAAACCGGGGAATTACGTTTTTAATGACCTGACTGAAAAGAATATCGGCGTGGTGGAATGGGACAGGCTTGCCTTGTCAGTGATTACCACGGTGGTCAGTGTGAACGATACGTACATGATTATCGATGCGGGCTCAAAAACCATGACATCGGATATGGGGGCGCATGGTACCAGTAAGGTCAAGGGGTTTGGCTTGGCGTTCCTGCCCGATCAACGACCTGATGATGAAACGGGACTGCCGATTGAAAAACTCTCCGAAGAGCATGGTTTTATCCGCCATAACGGTAATAAACTGCCTGTCGGCACACGCCTTCGCCTGTACCCGAACCATTCCTGCCCCGTGGTTAATCTGTTTGATGTCATCCATATTTTTGAAAATGGCAGCCTGAAAGACAAATGGCCTGTTGAAGCGCGCGGCTGCGTCCATTAGAGTGCCAGCCATGAAAAGTGACAAACTCATATTGGCGCTGCCGAAGGGCCGCATTTCAGAGGATCTGCAGCCCCTGTTGCAGGCCTGCGGGATTGAGCCCGAAGCGGCTTTTGCCGATCCTGATTCCCGTTTGCTGCGCTTTTCAACCAATCTGCCCAATCTTGATATTATCCGCGTGCGCGCTTTTGATGTGGCGACATTTACGGCGTTTGGCGCGGCGCATCTGGGGGTTGTCGGCTCTGATGTGATTGAGGAGTTTGATTATTCCGAGCTATATGCCCCTGTCGACCTGAAAATCGGCAAATGCCGCCTGTCCGTGGCCATGCCTGAAAATCTGGTGGAAGGGGATGACCCGACCAAGTGGAGCCATATCCGTGTCGTGACCAAATATCCGAACCTGACCCGCAGACATTTCGCCGCCCGTGGGGTGCAAACTGAATGCATTAAGTTGAACGGGGCGATGGAAATTGCGCCGACACTTGGCCTGGCGCGGCGGATTGTTGATCTGGTTTCAACCGGCTCGACCTTAAAAGCAAACGGCCTTGTCGAGGTGGAAAAGATCCTCGATGTCTCGGCTCATCTGGTGGTTAATCGTCCGGCGCTCAAAACCCGCCCCGAAGTGATGCAAGGCTGGATTCGAAAGTTCAGGGAAGCGGCTTCCTAAAGTAATGTCTGAACAAAACGCCAGTGATATTTTCGAAATAAATCTGGTTTTACCGGATAAAACAGCGGGGCTGAACCGCCTGAAAAAAGAACGCGAAGATACTTTAAGACAGTTAAAGAAAAAATCGGTATTTCAATTAGTTAAATTTAAAAACGAGCCGTATTGTATAAATTTGTCTGTCGATAATAATAAGTTCATTTTTAACATTAAGGATGCGAGGCAAAGCGACTTACAAAATTTGGTCCTCTCGCTCTCTCCTTACCGCCGGATCATCCGCGATTATTTTATGATCATCGATAGTTACGAGGAATTTCGGGCTGTGTCGACAACCGCAAAATTGGAAACCGTCGACATGGCACGCAGGGCGATTCATAACGAGGCAGCCGAAATGCTTCAGGAAAGATTGGCCGATAAAATCACAATGGATCTGGAAACTGCGCGGGGCTTTTTTACCTTGATCTGTTGCCTCTCCCCCGCCCCTCGCAGCAGGTAATTTTAAGGCGTCGCGGGATAAACATTGTTTCGGCGGATATAGCCAATCAGCTCAGGCGGAACACCTGGGATATCATCTTTCCCCTCTCTTATGGCCTGTCTGATTTTTGCCGAACTGACGGGTTTATCACTGCCCTCTAAAACCGAGCGTGTCGGCGGTGTCAGTACCTGAATATTGGAAAGAACATCATGCGAGCGTGAGATACGTTCGGCCACGCGTAAGATAAGCGGTATATCACTGAGCTTTCCTGCCTGCACAACAGATGCCAAGATATTCGCCATATTCATCATGGTAACCGCAACCTGCAGACGATATTTAAAATCGGGGCCGGCCACGACACTGAAATGCGTATCGGGTCTGACATTCTCCAGCTTTTCAAAAAGACGTTTGAATGCCTGTAACTGCAGGACAGGGTTCGGTGGAAAGGGCTGGCATAATTTTGTGACTTTCAACCAGTCCTGCTGTGGGCGGGCTATAATTTCGCACATATCGATTTTGCGGGAAAAGTCGGGTTGCGGAATGCCGCGCTTAAAGGCAGAGACGGGAACAGGCATCATCCAGACTTCTTGCAGCTTGTAGGCATCTCTGGCAAAACTCGCGGTTTTAACATGCCCCAGATGCGGCGGATTAAAAGATCCGAAACAAAGGCCTACTTTTTTCTTGTTCTGTTCCATAACCGTCATTAATTACCATAATATAAAATAATCTACAATATCGATATTTCGGGCTTTTATCCCCCGACGCCTGCCAAAATGCTTTTCCTATTTGATTTTTGGGGCTTGAGGGGATATAACGACGCTCTAATCAATAACTTAGTAGAAAAATGGCAAAAGAAGACTTACTAGAATTTAAAGGCGTCGTGACGGAGATCCTTCCAAACGCAATGTTTCGCGTGCGTCTTGAAAACGACCATGAAATTCTGGCTCATGCGGCGGGTAAGATGCGTAAACACCGTATCCGTGTTTTGCAGGGGGATACCGTTTTGGTTGAAATGACTCCTTACGACCTGACAAAAGGTCGCATCATCTTCCGCGAAAAATAATCACGGTGATGCTTCTGAAGAAGCGTTAGGTGAAATTGTAATTATAGGGGGCGAGAACTGTATTTTCGTGACCTGGGTCAAAATAATCCGATGTTCCTGATTGTGTTTCATCAGAAATTTCATCTTTGGTTAAGCTTCCTTGCGTTGCGCCAAGGAAACTTTTCAATACACTGCATTTGATCATAGCCACGACTTTCTTTCTAGGCGGTTTTTAAAAAACAGAAGCGGGAATATGATGTTATTTGCAGCAAAAATCAAGACAATTTTTTAGCCTTGAAAAAGGGCGGAAACCCTAGTGAACATTGAAGTTTCGGTAGTAATCGGGACGCCCCAGAGAGCTGTCTCTGAAATTTCTGTTATTGGCGCGTTGACGGCGGACGTCGGCGGAGGTTTCTACCTGTCCGACCATGGTGTGATATTTGGCGCCGGGCAGTCCGCGAATGGCCCATCCGTGCCATTTTGCACCGCCTGAATCACTTCCTCCTTCGGCCGCCTCGCGAAAGACGGGTTCGATATCTTCGGGACAATCGGCAATCTGAAAAGCACGCCACAGGGCGTAGCCCAGAGTTTTGATTTTTGTCAGTGTTTTTTTATCGCTCACTATAATCACTAATGATTATTAACACGGCGTTTCCCCGTTACCGGGTAAAACATGCCCGATTATAAGGCTGAGCGCGCGATTCCGTCAAGTCAGGGGGCTGAAATAACCCACAGACTGCTTGGCGATTATCATAATTAATTTAATAAAAACAATAAGATAGCCTAAACCGGCGCAGATCTCATTATTTTCAGCTCTTGCGTCTTGGCTTGCCTGCGACGGCGGCGAATTTGCCCGATGGAGCGATTATTGCCGTCATTGCCGATCCCTGACTTAATGGCGTGTCCCATAACCGATGCTATGGTGCCGACCTTGTCCATCTTGTGCAACAGCGCGGTGACGGCGGCATGAAAAATCGGCCGAATGCCGGGAACGGCGGGCGCGGCAGAAAAACCGAATGATTGCCTGAACCCGGCGGATAATTCGTCTGCCCGCTCTTTGGCGGCGGCAAGATAATCATGGTTATATGCCGTGGGCAAAAAGGATGAAATGAGAGAGGAAAAGAGATGTTTTTTTCGGCTCGTGGCCGTTATTGAAAGCATATTTCTTTCGATAGTTGTTAAAAATCAGTGTTTTGCCGATCGTTGAACTTCGTTTAAGTTATTAAATATGAGCAACAAAACAGCCCCTACCATACTCCTCGCCAGCGCTTCGTCAAGGCGTTTTGACCTGTTACGTCAAATAAATATCGTGCCTGAGCCGGTTTTAGCGGCCGATATTGATGAAACACCGCTCCATGGGGAGCTGCCGCAAAATCTGGCAAAACGCCTGTCACAGGGCAAAGCGGCGGCTTTTCGGGATCAATATCCGGATCATTTTATCTTGGCGGCCGATACGGTCGTAGCATGTGGAAAAAATATCCTCGATAAGGCTGAAAATGCCGAACAAGCGGCTGTTTTTCTCAAAAAACTCTCCGGCAGACGCCATCACGTTCATGGCGGGATCACCCTGATAACCCCTGACGGGCGACAATTAACCCGCCATTGCCGCACATTGGTGCAGTTCAAACCGCTCAGCGATCGGGAAATAGAGGATTATATCGCCTCAAAAGAGTGGGAAGGCAAAGCGGGCGGCTACGCCATACAGGGAACAGCCGCCGCCTTCGTGAAATATCTGGCGGGCTCATATAGTAATGTCGTTGGCCTATCCCTTTATGATACAATGAAAATATTAGACAGTGGTGGCTTTAAAACCGCCCCCTGAAAAACATAACAGGAGAGGGCAAATTGCAAATTCTCGTCGATGAGATGGAAGAGAGTCTGTGGGTTTGCACAGTGAAAAAAAGCAAGCTGACAGGGCTTGAAATCGATCCTGCGGAAGAAGAGGTTCGCTGGGGATCCGTCTATTGGGCACGTGTGACCCATATCGACAAGGCAATGGACGCCGCCTATGTCCAGCTGGATGAGGATAATACAGGCATTCTCTACAACAAAGATGTCCGCATTAAAGATGCCAAAGGAAAGTTCAAAAAGGGCGGCGATGTAGCCATTGGTAAATTACTCCGCCCGGGGGAAATGATCGCGGTTCAGGCTAAAAGCGGTTATCTGCCGCGCCTGGACAGTATGGATTTGACGATAGAGGATAAATCACCCGTGGTCAGTATGAATATTACCCTGCCCGGGCGGCATTTGATCTATTCCCCGATGCTTTCCGAAAACAGAATTTCCAAACGTATTTTTGAAAAGAAGCAGCGCAAGCAACTGACCAAGATGCTCAATAATGTTGAAAATCTGAAGGGCTGCATTTTACGCGCATCCGCCGCCAACACGCAGACAGATGTTCTTATCCGTGAAGGAAACATCCTCAAACATATATGGGAAGAGCTGCAGACATATTTAAAAGGGGAAGAGGCCTGCCTGATCATGGAAGGGCCTGATGCCCTGCAACGCACGCTTAGCGACAATGCCTCCGGTTTTATCGACAGCATTCATATCGTCACGATGGAACAATACCAGCATGTTGAAGAATGGTGTGAAATCTACGCGCCGGATTTGGTAACAAAAATCAAACCGATCGAACTGCCTAATCAGGAAGCAGATTTAGGGCTTTTTGATTTTTACGATGTGCTGGATCAGATCGAAGATCTGTTTCAGCCTTACGTTCTTTTACCGGCGGGCGGGAATATTATTATTCAGGAAACGGCGGCGCTTTGCGCCATTGATGTTAATCGCGGCGGGGATAACCGCTCCAATCTGACGATTAATCTGGAGGCGCTGAGTGAGATCGGGCGGCAAATCCGCCTGCGAAATCTGGGCGGGATTATTGTTGTTGATTTCCTGAAGATGACCAGTAAGAAGGAGCGGGAAAGCCTGTTGGAGGCCCTGAACTCAATTGTCATTGATGACCCCTGCACGGTTCAAATCCATGGCATGACCAAGCTGGGGCTGGTTGAAATTACCCGCAACCGCCGCACCCCGCCGCTTCAGGACAGGCTGGATTTGGCGCTGGATTAGGCTCCTGCCGCGGTAACGCCAAAAACCTTTGAAAATTCAGTATAAAATCCGCTATCAAGGGCTGGACAGCCCGCTTCGTTTCTTTTATAAGCCTTAAATCGACTTTCAAAGTCGTCGGCCATATTAATGTTTTGGCTGTGCCCGGGTAGCTCAGTGGTAGAGCAGGGGACTGAAAATCCCCGTGTCGAAAGTTCAATTCTCTCCCCGGGCACCACTCCCCTCTTCTCAATATTTCTATGTCTCCACCTAGAATCAGGCCGCTTTTAGAGGTATAATCTGATTCACAGGGGCTATTTTGTTAATAAATGATATCCCAATCCAAGCGTAAACCTTCTAAGTAGTTGATATAAAACAATTTACAAAAAACGTTTTTTATCTCGCATTTTATCTTTTTTTAACAAAGTTACGTTACCATTAAAGATCATTCACACATAACCATGGGGATTCACGAAGATGAATAAATTTCTTACAGGATTGCTATTAACAGCTTTCGTCCTGTTTGCGCCGCAAGCCGTCAGGGCCGAAGCAGCAGACAAGGCCAAAGTGCATGAATTTGATTTCGTTATGGCGCATAAACCGGACAACGAACAAAACGTTGCCCTTATCAACGAATTTACCAAGAGAGTTTTTGAACGGACAAACGGACAGGTAAAAATCAATCCTGTTGATGCCGCGAAACGCTATGGCGGCGATGCACTGAATTCTTGGACGTTGGAGCGTGTTAAAAACGAACTTTACACCGGTGAAATCGGTATGAGCCAAGTATCATTGAAAAAATTTGATGATTACTGCCCGACGATTGACGCGCTTGATATGCCAATGGTGTTCAGAGACCATGACCATGTAAAGAAGGTTGTTGACGGTCCTATCGGTCAACAAGTTATCCAAGACCTTTACAAAGGTTCTGATGAAGAGATCAAAGGTCTGGCCTTTACCTACAGTGGCGGTTTCAGAAACATCTACACAACTGTGAAACCTGTACATTCTGTTGCAGAACTTAACGGTATGGTGATGCGTGGCCGCAGTAACAGAACAAGCCGTGATGCCGTTCACTATTTGGGACTGGTACAAAATTACGGCCTGAACTATGACTGGGTTGCAGCAAATGCACGTGGTCAGATTTTGGCTGAAGAAGCAGAAACACTGCGTTTGTTAACGTACGCGCATACAAATCCTGAGTTGATCAAAAATATCAAAACCGTTCTTGTGACAAATCACAGTGTGTTCCTGACATTGGTTGCTATTAACGGTGACCTGTTCAAGAGCCTGACAAAAGAACAGCAGAACATCATTCAGG
>DAOPJS010000027.1:0-10048 GCA_035399785.1 Alphaproteobacteria bacterium | reverse complement strand
ACTCGCCCGCACCATTAGTGCATTGGATCCCGTCAGAAGCGCCCGCGTCCATTTGGTCTTGCCTGAGCGCGAATTATTCAGCCGTGAAAGCCGCTCCGCCAGCGCCAGTGTCGCTCTCGGTCTTCGTCCGGGGCAACAACTGAACAATGATCAGATTATGGCGATTCAGTCCTTGGTTGCCTCTGCTGTGCCCGATCTGAAACCCGAAAAAGTTTCCTTGATCGATCAATCAGGAAAATTGCTGGCCCGTGGTGATGATGAATCAGGGAACGCGGCCAATATGAAAGCCGATGAAATGCGCATCAGCTATGAACAACGCCTGACACGCGCGATTGAAGATCTTGTTGGCCGCACCGTCGGCTACGGCAATGTCCGCGCCAATGTTTCCGCTGATCTGAATTTTGATCGTATCAGCACAAACGAGGAACTATACGATCCTGAAAGTCAGGTCGCCCGTTCCATTCAAAACATTGAAGAAAACAATACTGAGCGCGATATAGACGAAAAAAACGTGTCCGTTGAGAATAATTTGCCGGCCGTCGGAAATGATCTGTTTTTTGACAAGGCACCAACACAAGAATCAAACCGCATTGAAGAGACAACAAACTACGAGATCAGCAAAACAACACGCAACATGGTTCGTGAAACCGGTGAAGTCCGCAGGCTTTCTGTTGCCGTTCTGGTTGACGGCACTTACTCCAAAGATGCCGAGGGTAACGAGGTTTATACACCGCGCAGTGACGCCGAACTGGATAAAATCGCCGCCCTTGTCCGCTCTGCCATCGGTTATGATGCCAATCGTGGTGACTCTCTGGAAGTCGTCAACATGAAGTTTGCCGAAATCGAAGTATCCGACACACCTTACGACAACACCTTATTCGGCTTTGATAAAAACAAACTGCTGGACGCTGCAGAGATCCTGACAGTCGCCATCATGATTATTCTGGTTGTCCTTCTGGTTCTTCAGCCAATGGTCGGAAAACTTCTTGCGACCGAGGGGGTCAAAAGATCCGATGAAGATGAACTCGAAACAGGGTTGCTGACAGGTGAAATGAAACCTGCCCTAACCGGCCCTTCCGGTGAATTTGAACCTTCCGCTCTGGAAGAAGACGGTGATGAAGGCGAAGGCATGATCGATGTTCAAAGTGTACAGGGTAAAGTAAAGGCTTCCTCTGTGAAGAAAGTAGAAGATATTGTTGAAAATTATCCGACAGAGACTGTATCCGTTATTCGTAGCTGGATGACAGAGGATTAAGCAAAGGGTTTAAATGAATGCGTATTCGCGAGGATTATAGAACGCTGACAGGTCCGGAAAAGGCTGCCATCTTTATGCTGGCCCTGGGGGAAGAATACACGGCAAAAATCTTCAGCCACATGGATGACGAGGAAATCCTCGAAATCTCCCAAACAATGGCAAATCTGGGAAAGATTGATGCCAATGTTGTCGAGCGTCTCTTCGTTGATTTTGCAGAGCAGATGAGCTCCGCCAATGCCTTGATCGGAACACAGGAAAGTACGGAGCGCCTGTTGGCAAAAGCCGGTATGAGCCCCGAAAAGATCGAAAGCATTATGGAGGAAATCCGCGGTCCTGCCGGTCGTACCATGTGGGAAAAACTGACGAATGTGAACGAAGATATTCTCGCCAATTTCCTGCAAAAAGAATATCCGCAAACCGTTGCGGTTGTAATGTCAAAAATCTCAACCGATCACGCGGCGCGTGTTTTGGCGCTGTTGCCTGATAACTTTGCCTTGGAAGTCATTCACCGTATGCTGCGTATGGAAGCCGTTCAGCGCGAAGTGCTGGACGATGTCGAACGCACATTAAGAACAGAATTCATGTCTAACCTTGCCCGCACCTCCCGTCAGGACAGCCACGAGGTCATGGCCAATATTTTCAACAACTTTGATCGCGCCGCCGAACAAAGCTTCATGGAAATGCTGGAAAAAACCGTGCCGGAATCCGCCGAGAAAATTCGCAGCCTGATGTTCACCTTTGAAGATCTGCAGCATCTGGATCCGGGCTCTATCCAAACACTTATTCGTGCCTGCGATAAAGAAAAAATGCCCACTGCCCTTAAAGGTGCAACCGAAACATTACGCGATCTGTTCTTTGCCAATATGTCAGAGCGTGCTGCCAAGATTATGAAGGAAGACATGGCCGCAATGGGACCTGTTCGCTTGAAAGATGTTGAAGAAGCCCAGCAATACATTGTCGGCGTTGCCAAGGAACTGGAAGCACGCGGCGAGATCACAATCTCCTCCGGTCTGGAAGAGGATGAATTAATTTACTAGGTATGGACGGATCACAACAACCCTTGAATAAAAGTAAAAAATTTCTTTTCGATCTGAACAACTTCGACCAGCCGGAAGAAGAGGAAATTGTTATCGAAGAGGAAGAGATCGAGGTTGAGCCTCCTCCCCCTACTTTCAGCGAAGATGAACTTGAAGCATCCAAGGCCATCGCCCATGCAGCAGGGCGCAATGAAGGTATCTTGGAAGAACGGGGCAAGCGTGAACAATTTATCGCCAATGTCCTGAAACAAATATCGGAAAACTTTTCCTCTCTCTTTGCCGCAGAGATGTACCGCGAGCGTCAATATGAGGAAGAATCCCTGAGGCTGGCTCTGGAAATCATCGAGCTTCTGGCTCCTTCCCTGACCCAAAGATTAGGGGAAGAAGCTTTAAAACACAGTTTAAAGGAAGTTCTCAAAACACAGTCAGAGCAAAGTGAAATCCGTATTGAGGTCCATCCTGAAACCGCGTCGGAGATAGATGCCGTCATTGCGACAATCTGGCCTGATAAAGACAGCGCCCCGCGCTATAAGGTTGTTGCCGACAGTGAATTGGAAAAAGGGGCGTGCCATTTGTCGTGGAAAGACGGCGGTATGGTGCGTAATCCCAAGAAAATTGCAAATGACATAAAAACCGCAATTGAGTCGCTTTTAGTTGAACAAGTCATGTCTAAAACCAACTCACCCCTTACGAACATTGAAAATAATGCTATAAATAATAAACAATCTGGTGAATCTGTGCCCGAAACGTCGGATATGGATCAAAATGGAGATGCGAATGACTGATGACCCGACAAAAGATGATGAAAACAAAACACCTTCCAAGGGCAAAAGCGGGAATGTTCAATATGATGAAATGACACCCGACGCAGCATCCCTACCGGAAGAAAAAGAATGGGCCATGGGCGAGCCGATGGCCAATGATGTGACTGCCATTTATGACATCCCCGTTCAAATTTCCGCCGTCTTGGGTCGTTCCAGCATGCAGGTAAGCCAACTTTTGAAGCTTGGTCGTGGCGCGGTTGTTGAACTTGATAGAAAAGTCGGTGAAGCCATCGATATTTACGTGAATAACCGTCTGGTTGCCCGCGGCGAGGTCGTCGTCGTTGAAGATAAGCTTGGCGTAACAATGACCGAGATTGTAAAATCGGACAAAAGCTAAAAGTTACTAATACAAAATGACAGACAACAACGCCGCCGATAATCTGCAGGACATCAATGTTCGCATTGTTAAATCCAAAACTTCTCTGGACTTAACAACCGTTCTCGGACTGGTATTAACATTTGCCCTGATCAGCATTGCCATTTTAATCGGCAAGAGCGATGCAAACTTCTTCAACCTGCCCTCTGTGCTGATTGTTGTCTTGGGAACAATTTCGGTCACCAGCATATCTTATTCCTGGGAAGAATTTTCTAATGCAGGTCGCGTCATTGGTAATTCATTGTTCAGCAGCCGCCTGCCACCATCAATGATGGCGCGCCAGTTAATGGATATTGCCGTATTGGCAAAAAAACGCGGGCTTCTTGCTTTGGCAGGCGCCGAAGCCGAGCTCAAGAAAGATCCCCAACTATTTAAGGCCGTACAAATTGTCACCGATGGCTATAAACCCGAAGATATCGAACGGGTTTTGGCACAAGATCTGGATGCTCTGGTCGAACGTCACAGACGCTCGGCCAGTATACTGCGTCGCGGTTCGGAAATTTCCCCCGCGATGGGATTGATCGGAACCTTGATTGGTCTTGTGCAAATGCTGGCAAATTTGCAGGATCCTGAAACTATCGGCCCTGCCATGGCGGTTGCTCTTTTAACGACTTTCTATGGCGCAATTTTGGGAACCGCTGTTCTTTCTCCAATGGCCGCCAAGCTGGAACGCAACTCAAATGAAGAAGCCATGCTCAGAACGCTTATTATGATTGCCATGTCTTCCATCGCCCGTCAGGATAATCCGCGCCGCCTCGAAATGCTGTTGAACAGCGAACTTCCGCCAAGCGAAAGAATTAAGTATTTTGATTAGATTTTTTTAAGGAAGTAATAATGCGTTTAATGATCGTCGGACAACTTGAAGGTTATATCAGTCTTGCCGGAAAAATCGCCCTGCAACGTGGGGCGAAAGTTATCCATTGCGAAGACATTGAAGAGGCTCTGGGAGCCTTACGTAACGGTAAAGGCGCCGACGTTGTCATGTGCGACGTCAAACAAAAAATAGGTAAACTGGTCAGCGATCTGGAAGCCGAGCGCATTTGTGTTCCCGTTGTTGCCTGCGGCATAGGTACGGATTCGCGCGCGGCTGTAAAGGCCATTGAAGACGGCGCAAAAGAATACATCCCTCTCCCTCCTGACGCGGATCTGATCGCCGCAGTTCTAGAAGCGGTGACAGAAGAAAACAATACTATGATCGCGAATGATCCCGCGATGAAAAATGTCATGCAACTGGCGGATAAAATTGCCCCTTCCGAAGCGACTGTGTTGATCACAGGAGAGTCAGGAACGGGTAAAGAGGTCATGTCCCGTTACATTCACCGCAAATCAAAACGTAAAGACGGCGCCTTTATTGCCGTTAACTGCGCGGCCATTCCTGAAAACCTTCTGGAGTCTGAACTTTTCGGACATGAAAAAGGTTCTTTCACGGGAGCCAACGCCCGCCGCATCGGGAAATTTGAGGAAGCCCATGGCGGAACGCTGTTGATGGACGAAGTCTCGGAAATGCATCCGCTGCTTCAGGCAAAGTTACTGCGCGCCATTCAGGAAAAAGAAATCACCCGTATAGGCAGCAATGACCCCGTGAAGGTCAACGTCCGCATCATTGCCACCTCTAACCGCAATCTGGAAGCTTCCGTCCAAAAAGGTGAATTTCGTGAAGATCTTTATTTCAGATTAAATGTTGTTAATGTCCGTCTTCCTGCCCTACGGGAACGGCCGTCAGACATTCTTGAATTGGCTCAATTCTTCGCGGATAAATTTGCTGAAGCCAACGGCGTGCCGAAGAAGAAAATATCAAAAGCTTCACAAGATAAACTTCAAGCCTATAGCTGGCGCGGCAATATCCGCGAATTAGAAAACACAATGCACCGCGCCATCTTGATGTCGATGGAAAATGAAATCGAACCCGATGCCATCTTCCTGCAAGACAGTGCCTTTACACAAGGCAGCAGCAGTGGAGAAAAAAGCAATGTCGCGCCGGATCCGGCGGGCGTTGGTTCCGCCTCAGGCTCTTCTTCTGCCAAACCTGTTGAAAATACCGAAGGGGTGGAAACGCTGATCGGTCGCACTATCTCGGACGTTGAACGTGAAATGATCGTCAACACGCTGGATCACTGCTTGGGCAATCGAACCCACGCGGCTAAAATTTTGGGGATTTCTATCCGTACGCTACGGAACAAACTAAATCAGTATAAAGACGAGGGAATGGATATTCCCGAAGTCGGCTAGACATCTAAATCAAAGATATCATCTTCAAAAATATCTTCTTCGTAAAAATATTCAGGAATAACCAATGAGCGCATTGCCTGTTCAAATTCGGCTCTGCATTTAGGCATCTCTTTATTTTCCTCTGCTTCATCAACCCAGCAATCATATCGGGACTGCGCCATCGCCATTGCATAACGATTTTCGGGGATGTTGAATAAATGAAGCGCATCTTCTAAATCCATCCGCGCTTCTTGCAACGCAGGCATTTTGGAAGCGCTTATATCAAATTCTTCAGGGGAAGCCGGGGCAACCATTTTCCCTTGGGATAAGGCTTGTGCCTTTTCAGTGTAATATTTGGCCGCTTTGTAATCGTACATCTTGTCCTGCTCATAGCGCGCCATCTGGTAATACTGGGTTTCAAGATATTTGCCGAAGCTCATCTCGCCGCCGGATGCAGGGGCAATTTCATAAACTTCCTGTACAGGCTCATCAAGGGATGCCAGCTTCGCTGAATAGTGATCGCAGCCGGACAAGAAAATTGCTGCGCAAGATATTGATAATAAAGAAAATTTATTCATCTTTTTACCCCGTATTGTTACTCTTGAATCATATTCTACACGATATTAACACAAAATCCTCCCAATACCCTCAAATATGTTTACAGAAGTCATACCAAAACAGTACAATTAAAGGGTAAGTTCTTACGGAATCTGAATTTTTTAAGCATGTCTGATACACCGCCGACAAATTTCGCGACTACAGGTATGGCCCATGCACGCGGTGCCATGGGCGGTATTTTGCGTGGCGATGTCGTATTGGCCCTTGGTATTATTGCCATTTTGGTCTTTATGCTGATTCCTATCCCGACATGGCTTCTGGACATCGGTTTATCCGTATCTATATTGTTTTCGGTTTTTATTATCATGTTGGTGTTGTCTATCCAAAAACCGCTGGAATTTTCAACATTTCCGACTGTCCTGCTGATTACGACCTCTTTGCGTCTGGGGTTAAATGTTGCCTCCACCCGTCTGATTTTAGGTGAAGGTGATAAAGGCACCGGCGCGGCGGGACATGTTATTCAGGCCTTTGGCGGGCTGGTTATTCAGGACAACTTTGTCGTTGGCGGTATCGTTTTTGCCATTCTTGTTATCGTGAACTTTGTCGTTATCACGAAAGGTTCGGGGCGTATTGCCGAAGTTGCTGCCCGCTTCACGTTAGATGCCATGCCCGGCAAACAAATGGCGATTGATTCCGACTTGTCATCGGGATTGCTGTCGGAAGAGGAAGCAAAAGAAAAACGTAAAGAACTGGAACAAGAAAGCAATTTCTTCGGGGCCATGGACGGTGCGTCCAAATTCGTCCGCGGCGATGCCATCGCCGGCCTTCTCATCGTCTTCATCAACATCATCGGCGGTATTGTCATCGGCACGGCGCAAAAAGGGATGACAATGGGTGAAGCGGCACAAACCTACACCATTCTGACGATTGGGGATGGTTTGGTCAGTCAGATCCCCGCCCTGATTATTTCTATCGGCGCCGGTCTATTGGTTTCCAAAGCCGGTGTTGAAGGTGCAGCCGATAAGGCGCTGCTCTTCCAATTCACAAAACACCCAAAAGCCATGGCGATGAGCGCCGTGCTGATTATGGCCTTGGGCCTTGTCCCCGGTGTTCCCCTTGGTCCTTTCTTCTTTTTGTCACTGACTTTCGGAACAATTGCCTATCTGGCTTGGCGTAAAAATGAAGATAAAGCAGAACTGCTGAAACTGGAAACTACCGCTCAAACGGAAGGGGCAAAAGCTCGCCCTGCGGAAGAACCTATTTCCAAAGCACTGGCAATGGATATTATCCGCCTTGAACTCGGCTATGGCTTACTACCCTTGGTACAAGGGGAAGATAACAACAAAATCACTGACCAGATTAAGGGGTTGCGCAGACAACTCGCCGAAGATATGGGCTATGTTCTTCCTGCTGTGCGTATTCAGGATAATTTACAGCTTCCCGCCAATACTTATGTCGTTCGTATCAAGGAAATTGAATCCGGCCGCGGCGAAGTGCGCCCGGGGATGCTGATGTGTATGGATCCGACAGGGGCCGCTATTACCCTCCCGGGGGAAAGCACAACGGAACCGACCTTCGGCCTGCCTGCCATGTGGATCGACGAACAACACCGCGAAGAAGCCCATTTTAAAGGCTACACGGTTGTTGATGCCCCGACCGTCATCACCACCCATATTACTGAAATCGTCAAAGATAACATGGCCGATCTGCTGTCTTATGCCGAAACGCAAAAGCTTCTTGATGAACTGCCTGCCGAATATCAAAAACTTGTCGGCGATGTTATCCCGAGCCAGATTTCTATCGGCGGCCTGCAACGCATCTTGCAAAATCTTGTCTCGGAACGGGTATCCGTCCGTGACCTGCCGACTATTCTGGAAGGTATTGCCGAAGCCGCCGCCTACACCAAAAACATTGCCTATATTACCGAACATGTGCGCAGTCGCCTCGCCCGCCAGATTTGTGATCAAAACACAAACGTCAACGGCTTTGTGCCGCTGGTGACGCTTTCCCCTGAATGGGAACAGGCTTTTAACGAAGCGCTAATCGGTGTTGAAGGACAAGATAAGCAACTCGCCATGGCGCCGACCCAGCTACAGGATTTCATTACCGATGTCCGTAACATCTATGATGAATTCGGCCGTGAAGGGGAAACACCTGTGATGTTAACCTCGCCGAATATCCGCCCTTATGTCCGCTCGGTCATTGAACGCTTCAGACCTCAAACCATGGTCATGTCGCAGAATGAAATCCACCCAAAAGCAAAAATAAAAACGCTGGGGCAGATATAATCAGGTTTTTAACCAAAACTTATCCCCAGATTGTGGACATAAGCCCCCCATATACTCCATAATGTACTGGTCGGGCGATTCTCGACATCTTATAATCCTCTAGTGTGAATCGGTGTAAAAATCTATGCGACTAAAGTCGTTTACAGCAAAGACTATGAAAGAAGCAATGCGTATGGTTCGTGACGAACTGGGTGAAGATGCTATCATTGTTGCCACGCGGGAAGAAAAAAACGCGGTTGGCGGCGCTATGGTTCATATTACCGCGGCTGTTGAAAAAGATACGCTTTACGGCGACAACACCGAACAACCCTCTGACAGCTGGACTTACGCCGACGATGACGATGAAAATATGGTTATCGAAGAAGTTACAGAAACAATGTTGCGCCACGCCGTGCCCGAAGAAATTCTGGATCAGGTTATTTCTTGTGCCGGCGTTCTGGGGATTGATGAGCCTCGTTTAGCACTTCTCTCGGCCATAGAAAGTCTTTTTAAATTCAGTCCCTTACCCACAGGTCCTTCAAGTTTTCCTTTAATGATGATCGGCCCTCCCGGCTCGGGTAAAACCTTAGCCGCTGCAAAGCTTGCCGCCCGCAGTTCTATGACAGGATTAAATGTTGCCGTTATCACCACAGATACGGAACGTGCAGGCGGTTTGGAACAATTACAGGCCTTCACCCGCCTCATGGATATTGATTTGAAAATCGCAAAATCTCCCAATGCGCTCAAAGAAGTGTTGTTGGAAACAAAAGCCATGGATCAGGTTATTATCGACACGGCAGGAACCAATCCGTTTGATACCGAAAGTGTTAAATATCTTGCCCGTTTGATCGGCGCGGCAGAAATGGATCCTGTTTTGGTGATGCCTGCCAACACCAATGCCGAGGAAGCCGGTGAAATGGCCCAGATTTTTGCCACCGTTGGTGCCCAGCGCCTGCTGCCCACACGGGTGGATGTCGCCCGCAGGCTTGGCGGCCTTCTCTCTTCTGCCTATCAGGGTGGATTGGCCTTTGCGGAAGTCAGCGCGACCGCCAAAGTCGCCGACGGACTACATCAATTAACATCGAAAAGATTAACTCAGCTCTTGATGCCGCGTGCAGAAGGCGCGAAGATGCACAAAGCCAGAAAGGCAGGATAGGTAAATACATGTCTGATGCAATAGCCGAACAAAACGAAGAAATGACCCGCCCCGCCGGACCAAGTTTCAGACGCGGGAACAATGTTATTGCCGTGGCCAGCGGTAAAGGCGGCGTTGGTAAAACATGGTTTTCTATCACCCTGTCCCATGCTCTTGCCCGCCAAGGAAAGAAAGTCCTTCTCTTTGACGGTGATTTGGGACTGGCAAATATCGATGTTCAACTTGGCCTTATGCCAAAGCGTGATCTGAACGATGTCATTCGTGGCCGTCTGGGGCTTGATAAAGTGATTCAGCCATACAAAGACGGCGGCTTTGATATTATTGCCGGTCGCTCGGGTCAGGCATCCCTCTCCGCTTTGCCGTCACA
>DAOPJS010000026.1:0-10090 GCA_035399785.1 Alphaproteobacteria bacterium | reverse complement strand
GTCCGCGCTGCACCGCGTGGCTGATTGAACATCGCAAGACAGGAAAATTGCATTGTCATCACTGCGATCATTATATGGCTGTGCCGAAAAACTGCCCCGAATGCGGGGAAGCGGATAGTCTGGCTGCCTGCGGCCCAGGGGTGGAGCGTATCTTGGAAGAGGTGAAAGATATTTTCCCTGACGCCAATATCTTGGTGCTCTCCAGTGATACCGCCACAACACATGATCATCTTCGCCAAATGCTGGATGATATTCAAAACAAGAAAGTCGATATTATTATCGGCACGCAAATTATTGCCAAGGGGCATCACTTCCCGCAGTTGACCTGCGTCGGTGTCGTCGATGCCGATCTGGGATTGTCGGGGGGAGATCTGCGGGCGACGGAACGCGTATACCAATTATTGCATCAGGTCGCAGGGCGCGCAGGGCGTGAAGATAAAAAAGGCGTTGTTTATCTCCAAACCTTCAATCCGCAGGCGCGGGTGATGCAGGCACTGGCCGCGGAAGCACGCGATGATTTTCTGGAAGTGGAGCTGGCCGAACGCGAAGCGGCTGATATGCCGCCCTTTTCCCGCTTGGCAGGGATCATTGTTTCGGGGCGTGATGAAAAGCAGGTTGAACAGGCCGCAAAAGCTTTAGGACGCGCCGCGCCGCAAGGGGAAAAAATTCAAACCCTCGGCCCGGCAGAGGCGCCCATGTACCGCCTGCGCGGAAAATTCCGACGCCGCTTACTGGTGCGCGCAGATAAAGCCATCGATATTCAAAAGGCGATTAAGCATTGGGTGGGCAGTATAAAATTGCCATCAACCATCAAGGTGCAAATAGATATTGACCCGCAGAGTTTTTTCTAATGAAGCGCAGGGTTTCTGAAAAGATAGGGGCGGATAATATCGGCGGCTTTTTTGGCAAAATCATGAGGCGCAAAAAAGACAACATCTTCATATTTGATATCGTCGATAGGCAGATCTGCATCTGAAAGACAGCGCCGCATTGCTTCTTCGTTTCCGTTATGAACGGCGTTCCAGAAATGCGCTGCCGCTTCTGTTTCGGGGGGCATATAATAATCATCAAACATAGAAACTTCCAAGATTATGCAAATTTTGGGTTGGATAAATATTCAATAACTTCATTTTTTTCAAGTCTTTATTTGGCAGCTAACAGGTAATAGGGCTAAAATCTAAAAATGAAAAAGGCGTTCGTCCGAAATCTGCCGAAAAATCTGACATCCTATGATTTTCTGAAGTCATTGGCCGTGATTACCATGATCATCGACCATATGGGCATTTATTTCTTTCCGGATCAAATGGGCTGGCGTGTCGTCGGGCGGCTGTCATTGCCGATCTGGATGTTTTTAATCGGCTATGCACAAACCCGTAAAATACCACCCGCACTATATTGGGGGGCGGGCATTCTGGTGCTCAGCAATATTGTCATGGGGCAGGGGATCTTTCCGCTGAACGTGCTGGCAACGATTATTATTTTGCGCCTGACGATTGACTATGTGATGCAATTTGCGCTCAGCAGCTATCAAAATATGTTTCTGGGGGTGGCGGCCATCACCATCATTGTTTTCCCGACAATGTTTGTTTTTGAATACGGGACGCAGGCCGTCTTGTTTGGTATGTTCGGTTATATGGTACGTCACCAGAAAAAAATCGGCTTTTCGAATGAACAGATTTTGATTTTTATGTTTGTTGCGCTTACCGTTTATTCTGTCTTTCAAAAGATCACCATCGGACTTGACGATATTGAATTCTATACCATGGCGGCAGGGCTGTTGCTGGTGAACCTGATGCTCAGTGTTTTTCAGCCAAAATTATATCCCGAACTGACCGAAAAATTGCCGGCCTTTGTGACTGAGATATTTAAGCTGTTGGGGCGGCAAACATTGGAAATCTATGTTATCCATATCTTGCTGTTTCAGGCGGCGGCTTTCTGGCTCTTTCCGGGCAGGTTCTCGCTTTTTGATGTTTCCCTGTTTTAGGGATTATTCGGCAGGCAGCGGCTCTTCCCTGTCATAGGCTGCTTGGTTTTTATTATCTGTATAAACGCCGCCAATGCCTTCGACCTTTTTATAATAAATATAAAGCATATTGGCCGTCGCCTTCGGATTATCATCCCAACCGTTATAGTCCCTCAGAATCTGTCTCCCGATATTGGGGAAAACCTGCCGCAGGGTATTATCGATATGAAGGCTTAAACGGTCACTGAAATTAGGTGACAGAAGATAATTACCAATGACGATACCGTCATCTTTGACCACTTTTTTTACATCTTCATAAAATTCTTTTGTTACCAGATGCTCGGGAAGGGAGAAATTACCCTGATAGGCATCAACCACAACAAGGTCATATTGTTTTTCTTCGTGAATAGCTTTTTTTAAGAAGGCACGGGCGGGAATGGCGTCGAATTTTTTGTTCGGCTGTAATTTGCGCTTTAAAAAATACTTCTCCGAAATATCTTTCAGGGAATCATCAATATCAATGAAGGTATAATCGTTTTTGGCATCATGCAGGCCGACGGTAAAGCCGCCTGCGCCGATGACCAATATGGATTTAACGGGGCCGTTATCGCGAATGGGCGCAATAAAATTGTGATTGATGTAATTAACGTATTTGCCCGATACCTTGTCCATATCTTCTGCAGGATTGGCCAGAAAACTCTCGTCGATATGTTTGGAAGAAAAATTATTGTTCAGCGACAATATCCGTGATGCGCCGTTATCCATCTCCAGAATTTTAATGGTGTTATATTGGTTGTTTTCAACAATATCCTGTGACTCCATAACCTTGCCGCTATTGATGACAAGGGCGATACCCGCAATGACAACCATCGGCAGGATGTTGCTGAAACCTCTTTTATGGCTGAGCAGGATATAAAGCAAACAAAGGCAAATAATCGTGATGGTGGCGGTGTAATGAACGCCCAGATAATTCATCAGGACAAGGGTCGAAAAAATCGCCCCCATGAAAGAGCCCAGCGTTGAGAAAAACAACATCTTCCCTGTGGCATAGGAAAGCGTTTCTTTTTTCAGGTAATGACTGGCCAGGGGAATGGTCTGCGCCAGCAAATATACGGGGGTGACAATAAACAGGGCCGAAAAAATCGTCGTGTTGATCAGGCGGTCATTCAAACCGTTGGCGTTTAATGTCGTGAAGAAAATATCAATGAACAGATATGATAATCCGGGTAACAGAAATAAAGTCGCCAGCAAAATATTGCGCAGTAATTTTTTGCGCACCCTGAAATTCTGTCTGGGTTTGAAATTTCCTCCTGCGAAATAACCGACCGCCATCGGCATCAGGACGGCGGCAATAATAATTGACACCGTGTCGGTGCCGCTGCCCGTATAGGGGATAATCTGGCGGATCGTTATCAGCTCGGCGGAAAGAACGACATAGCCTTCAAGGAAGATAACCAGAAACAAAAATAATAATTTAGAAATGCGCATGGTTTTATCATTATGCCTTTATGTGCTCGATGTAATAAAGCACGCCCATGAAAAACAAGACATGAATAATATAAATTTCCAGACTTTTATGCCCGATAAACCGAATACTGCGGCCGATAAGATCGGTGGGTTTGTGGCGGATGGAATTCAGCAGCAGGGTTTTCATATGATATAGCAGATACATCGTAAGGCTTAAACCGGCCGCAATGATTGCCATTTCGATCATATTGAAACCGAAGGCAATTTTCATACACACCAGATAAATGGCAGAGGCGATAATAAAATAATCCGATGCCTTAATAATATGGCCGGTTACCGCTTCGCCGTTTTTGTTGATCCATCCGGCAAGCGCCATGATAAAGGCAAGCGTTCCGTAATCAAAAATATCGGCGCTGAAAGGATAAAGGGCGAGCAAGACAATATGCGTCCCCCAAAAGGTGATCTTGTTTTTAAACATGAACTGCGCCAGCGGCTCTATCGTGTAGCGTACTAACAGGATGGTGCCTAAAATATTGATGAAGTAGCCGCCAAAAGTGATATGCGCCATTAAAAAGACGAGCGCGGTGCCGATAAAGATGGTTTTTTGGAAACGCTGCCCTGTGTTATAGCCGATCCCGACCAGAAAGACGGGCACCGAAATGCGATCCGGAATACGCAGCCATAGCTGATCGGGAAGGAAATAATGAAAGATATGGCTGAACACCATAAAAATAACGGCGATGGCAAAAAGCGTCGAGGCGCTCATCGTAATTTTGGGAAGGCTCAGAATGGGAATCTCTCTTTTATTATGAAAATTATAGAATATCGGGAAATTGCTCCTTCGACGGCGCAATACGCCGTAATATTAGCATTATTTCCCGCCAAGATAAAAAACTGAAAAATATGCCTATAAATTGCCTATAAATTGCCTTGCAGCGCTTGCATAGGGCGATTTCGTATGCTAAATCCTCCCCAACTTAAATGATGAAAACCGTTTAGCAAAAGGGACCAAACGTGGCCTCGAAAAACACCTCCGGCGCAGCCGCCTTAAGATATGCGACAGCCCTCGTGGATATCGCACAGGATTCCAATAAAATTGACGCTGTTGAGAAAGATCTGAACGATCTCGAAGCCATGATTTCCGGCTCTGAAGACCTTCAGAACATGATTCGCTCTCCACTGATTTCCCGCACACAGCAGCAACAGGCAATGCAGGCCTTGGCCGCAAAAGCAAAATTTCAGGACATTACAGCCAATTTTCTGGCTTTATTGGCGCAAAATCGCCGCCTGAACATGGTGCAGGGCATTATTAATGCGGTGCGTATGGATATCTCCCGCCGCCGCGGTGAAATTTCTGCCAACGTCCAGTCTGCTTTCAAGCTGACTTCGGCGCAGGAAAAGGCGCTGCAGGACGCGCTGGCCAAAGCGGTCGGTAAAGCTGTCGCTGTAAATGTCGAGGTCAAAGAAGACCTGATCGGCGGCATGGTCGTGACTGTCGGCTCCCAAATGATCGACAGCTCCGTTAAAAGAAAGCTGGAACGCCTGAAAATCGCGATGAAATCAAACGCCAACAGCAATGCATCAGGCGCAAAAATCGCTAACCAGAATTAACAACAAAATTATCCGACAACCGAATAAGTAAAGTTTAGAAAAAGAGGAAAACAAAAAATGGAAATTAGAGCAGCCGAAATATCCGAGATCCTGAAAAAGCAGATCGCAGATTTTAGTGCACAGGCAGATGTCGCCGAAGTTGGTCAGGTGCTGTCCGTCGGGGACGGTGTGGCCCGTGTTTACGGTCTGGATCAGGTACGCGCAGGGGAGATGGTTGAATTCCCGGGCGGTATTAAAGGGATGGCGCTGAACCTCGAGCTGGACAATGTCGGTGTGGTTATCTTCGGTGACGACCGCGACATTAAAGAAGGTGATATCGTTCGCCGTACGGGAGAGATCGTTCAGGTTCCTGTCGGTAAGGAACTTCTGGGCCGCGTTGTTGACGGTCTGGGGAACCCGATTGACGGTAAAGGTCCGTTGAAGGCAAAAGAATTCAGCCGTGTGGAAGTCAAAGCTCCCGGCATTATTCCACGGAAGTCCGTGCATGAGCCGATGCAATCAGGGATTAAAGCGATTGACGCGCTGGTGCCTGTCGGCCGTGGTCAGCGTGAGTTGATCATTGGTGACCGTCAGACAGGGAAAACCGCCGTTGCCGTTGACACCATCATTAACCAGAAATCAGTCAACAGTGATAAAGATGAATCCAAACATCTTTACTGTATCTATGTTGCTGTCGGTCAGAAGCGTTCGACCGTGGCACAATTGGTGAAGGAATTGGAAGATAACGGCGCGATGGAATATTCTATCGTTGTTGCCGCGACGGCGTCTGACCCTGCACCGATGCAGTTTTTGGCTCCTTATACAGGCGCCGCGATGGGGGAATACTTCCTGAATAACGGTAAACACGCATTGATCATTTATGATGACTTGTCAAAACAGGCTGTGGCTTATCGTCAGATGTCCTTGTTGCTGCGTCGTCCGCCCGGCCGTGAAGCCTATCCCGGGGACGTGTTCTACATTCACTCCCGCTTGCTGGAGCGCGCCTGTAAATTGGGTGATGCGGCAGGGAATGGTTCTTTGACAGCATTACCAATCATTGAAACACAGGCCGGTGACGTGTCTGCTTATATTCCGACAAACGTGATCTCCATTACCGATGGTCAGATCTTCTTGGAAACAGGCCTGTTCTTTAAAGGTATCCGTCCGGCGATTAACGTCGGTCTGTCCGTGTCTCGTGTGGGCTCTGCGGCGCAGACAAAGGCGATGAAACAGGTTGCGGGTTCGATTAAACTGGAATTGGCGCAATACCGTGAGATGGAAGCCTTCGCTCAGTTCGCATCCGACCTTGATCCGGCAACACAAAAATTGCTGGCACGCGGTGCGCGTCTGACACAGCTTTTGAAACAGCCGCAATACTCTCCGTTGACAATGGCAGAGCAGGTCTTCGTGATCTATGCGGGAACGAAAGGTTATGTTGATGATGTTGCTGTAGCCAATATTTCTGATTATGAGCAAAAATTGCTGGATGATGTCCGCGCCAATGGTAAAGACATTCTGAAAGCAATCAGCGAACAGCAAAAACTGGATGAGAAAATCGAGGGCGAAATGAAAAAATTCTTGGAGAAATTCACCAAGGGTTATGTTTCCGCTCACAAGAAAGCGGCCTAAACAATCGTCTTTGATTTAACTCTGGGTAAAAGGACATTTTTTAAATGCCAAGTTTGAAGGAATATAGGGATCGGATCGCTTCCGTTAAATCAACGAGGAAGATTACCTCGGCGATGAAAATGGTGGCGGCATCGAAACTGAAAAAAGCACAGGATCAGGCACAGGCCTCCCAACCATACGCAAAAGCGATGGGGGAAATGTTGGCACGTGTGGCCGCCGGAGTGACAATTACTGATGCCTCGCCAAAGCTTTTGATCGGAACAGGTTCTGATCAGGTTCATCTTCTTATTGTTGTGACATCTGACCGCGGGCTCTGTGGTGGATTTAACGGCAACCTTGTTCGTATGGCGCGTTTGGAAATTGCCCGTCTGGAGAGTGAGGGAAAAACAGTCAAGATTATTACTGTTGGCCGTAAAGCCCGCGATCTGTTGCGCCGTGCCCACAGCGCCAAAATGCTGCACAGCTTTGTCGGCGTAGGTTCTGGAAGCCGCGTAAATTTTGCGGAGGCAAACGCCGTGACGCAGATGGTGCTCGAGCAGTTCGAAGCAGGCAATGTTGATGTCTGTACCCTGATCTACAACAACTTTAAATCCGTTTTGACGCAGCAGCCAACGGCGCAGCAATTGATTCCGTTCAAATTGCCCGAAGCGGAAGAAGCCAATGATAACGACAAAGCCGAAAAACTGGCTTCGCCTTATTCATTTGAACCCGAAGAAAATGAAATTCTTGGCTTGTTGTTGCCGAAGAATTTGGGTGTACAAATGTTCCGTGCATTGCTCGACAGCGCTGCAGGGGAACAAGCTGCCCGTATGACCGCGATGGATAACGCGACACGTAATGCGGGTGATCGTATTAACGGTCTGACGCTGGAATATAACCGTGCCCGTCAGGCTGCGATTACGAAGGAATTGATTGAGATTATCTCAGGGGCGGAGGCAGTATAGACGATGAAAAATATCATCCTCTTGGCTCTTGTTTTGTCTGTGACAATCCTTAGTGGTTGCGGCGGTAAAAAACCGGAGCCGGTGATGATAAAAAGACCGGGGGACGAAACAAAAAATTGTGAGTTGCTGAAATATGATATCGAAAATATCGAATTTGAAATTCACAAATTGCTCCCCGAAACAAAGGGGAAAACCCTGAAAAATGTTGGCTACGGCGTTGCAGGATTTTACACGTTTTTCATCCCGTGGCTTTTGATAGATTTTAATAATGCGGAAGCAAAGGAATACGAGGCATTAAGACAAAGACATGATTATCTGGCGGGGCTCGCGATGGACAAAGGATGTAATATCACGCCGCAGCAATACCCAAGTCTGGATGAGGTGAAAAAGGATTACGAATTATTTAAAAAGACGGAATCGAATCCGCCGCAATCTCTTGAAACCGACATGGTTGAACCGATGACACAAGGGCCTGCGGCAACAGGAGAAAGAATTTACGGAAGACCCGTACATTAACAATTTAGGAATTTAAAAGTTTAAATAAGAGGAAAGAAAAATGACACAAGCACAAGGTATAGTGACACAGGTAATGGGCGCGGTTGTTGACGTTCAGTTCAATGACGGTGAAGTACCGGCGATTTTGAACGCGCTGCACACTGAAAATGACGGCAAGACACTGGTTCTTGAAGTGGCACAGCACTTGGGGGAAAACACTGTTCGTGCCATCGCGATGGATACCACAGACGGTATGGTGCGCGGTCAGATTGTTGTTGATACAGGAGATGCGATTTCCGTTCCTGTCGGTCCTGAAACTTTGGGACGTATTTTTGACGTTATCGGTAACGCGATTGATGAAATGCCTGCACCGAAAACAAAGAAACGTTATCCGATCCACCGCAGCGCGCCTGCCTTTGCCGATCAGGCAACAGAGACAGAGCAGTTGGTTACAGGGATTAAGGTTGTTGACCTTCTGTGTCCGTACGCGAAAGGTGGTAAAATCGGTCTGTTCGGTGGTGCCGGTGTGGGTAAAACAGTGACGATTATGGAGCTGATTAACAACATCGCCAAAGGTCACGGCGGTGTGTCCGTGTTTGCCGGTGTTGGTGAACGTACCCGTGAAGGGAACGACCTCTACCACGAGATGATGGAATCAGGCGTTATTAAAGAAGGCGGCGCCGAAGGCTCAAAAGCTGCATTGGTTTACGGTCAGATGAACGAGCCTCCCGGTGCGCGTGCCCGTGTGGCCTTGTCCGGTCTGTCTATGGCGGAATATTTCCGTGATGAAGAAGGCCAAGACGTTTTGTTCTTTATGGACAACGTGTTCCGTTTTACGCAAGCCGGTGCTGAGGTGTCCGCGCTTTTGGGCCGTATCCCGTCTGCTGTGGGTTATCAGCCGACATTGGCGACTGATATGGGCGCCCTGCAAGAGCGTATTACATCCACTAACAAAGGATCTATCACATCCGTTCAGGCCGTTTACGTTCCTGCGGACGACTTGACCGACCCTGCGCCGGCGACAGCGTTCTCTCACTTGGATGCGACAACCGTTTTGTCCCGTCAGATTGCGGAGTTGGGGATTTATCCTGCGGTTGACCCGCTTGACTCAACATCCCGTATTCTTGACCCTCGCGTTGTTGGTGAAGATCACTACAAATGTGCGGCCGATGTTCAAAAGACATTGCAAACATACAAAGCCCTGCAAGACATTATTGCTATTTTGGGTATGGACGAATTGTCAGAGGAAGACAAACTGATCGTGGCGCGTGCCCGTAAGATTCAGCGCTTCCTGTCGCAGCCGTTCCACGTGGCCGAGGTTTTCACAGGCTCACCCGGTGTGTTTGTGGATCTGGCTGATACCATTAAGGGCTTCCGCGCGATTGTTGATGGTGATTACGACCACTTACCTGAATCTGCTTTCTACATGGTTGGTACGATCGAGGAAGTGGAAGCCAAAGCCAAGAAAATGGCCGCAGAAGCTGCATAAGGATAGGGATGGAAAATCTTTTTTCATCGTTTCCGCTTGGTATAGTGCTCGTTTTTTCGGGGCTGGTTTTTTTGTTCTTTTTTGTAAAAAGCTCAAAAAAATATTATGGCAACTATACGAACTGCATGGTTCGCTTAAACGATCTTTATGCTGAAAATGTCGAGGCGATGAAAAAGCAAAATGAAATTCTCTCTGACATCGCGGAAACTTTGAAGGAAAGAAATAAAAAAGGATAATATGGTTATGTCTGAAGCTGCACAAAAATTTGATTTTGAACTTGTCTCACCAGAGCGACGCCTGATGTCTGAAAAGGCATGGCAGGTGACAATACCGGGTTTTGAAGGGGATTTCGGGGTGCGTGCAGGGCACTCTTCCGTGGTCTCATCGATTCGCCCGGGCGTGGTCGAAATCGTTACCGAACAAGGGGCAAAACCGTCAAAAATCTTTATTGCGGGCGGTTTTGCGGACGTGACAGCAACAAACTGTACAGTTCTGGCAGAAGAAGCTACAATG
>DAOPJS010000025.1:0-10111 GCA_035399785.1 Alphaproteobacteria bacterium | reverse complement strand
CAACGTGACCAATCGTTCCGATGTTACAGTGCGGCTTGTTCCGCTGAAATTTTTCTTTTGACATGACTAAAAGTCCTTTCCTTCTTCAAATAGTAATTAACCGGCCAATTTGGCTTTAACCTCATCAGCAACCTGCTGAGGAACCGGCTCGTAATGATCAAATTGCATTGTGTATTGTGCGCGGCCTTGTGACATCGAACGCAACGTATTGATATAACCGAACATATTTGCCAAAGGCACCATTGCCGTTACAACTTTTGCGTTTCCGCGGTCATCCATCGCATTAACCTGTCCACGGCGGGAGTTCAGGTCCCCAATGATATCACCCATATATTCTTCAGGTGTGACAACTTCAACTTTCATCATCGGCTCAAGAAGCTGAGGACCGGCTTTTTGCATCGCTTCTTTAAAAGCAGCGCGGCCGGCAATCTCAAACGCCAAAGCAGAAGAGTCAACATCGTGGAAACCGCCATCGACCAAGTCAACTTCGATATTAATAACGGGGAAGCCCGCAATGATACCTGTATCCTTAGCGGCAACAATACCCTTTTCAAAACCGGGGATATATTCTTTAGGAATGGCACCACCGGTAATAGAGTTGATAAATTTATAATCAGGCTTCACACCCTCTGCGTCTTCGACAGAAGGACGCATTTTAAAGATGGCGCGGGCAAACTGACCGGAACCACCGGATTGCTTCTTGTGAGTGTAGTCAACTTCACATTCTTTGGTGATTGTTTCGCGGTAAGCAACCTGTGGCGCACCAATGTTTGCTTCCACTTTGAATTCACGCTTCATACGATCAACAATAATGTCGAGGTGCAATTCGCCCTGACCTTTAATAATTGTCTGACCTGATTCATGATCAACAGCGACACCGAAAGACGGATCTTCAGCGGCCAAGCGTTGCAGAGCTAGACCCATTTTTTCTTGGTCAGCTTTTGATTTTGGCTCAACGGCAATCTCAATAACCGGTTTTGGGAAATCCATGCGGTCAAGAATGATTGGCTTGGCAACATCACAAAGCGTATCGCCAGTCGTTGTTTCTTTCATACCAACAAGCGCCACAATATCACCGGCAAAAGCTTCTTTGATCTCTTCGCGGTTGTTTGAGTGCATCAACAGCATACGGCCGATACGCTCTTTTTTATCTTTAACAGAGTTCAGCATATAAGAACCTGACTCCAGCTTGCCTGAATAAATACGGGCAAAAGTCAGCGATCCCACAAACGGGTCGTTCATAATTTTGAATGCCAAAGCAGAGAATGGCTCTTCATCTGTGGGCATACGTTTATCAGCTTGCTCAGGATCGTCATAACGAACCCCCTTCACCGCACCGATATCTGTCGGAGATGGCAGATAATCAACAACAGCATCCAACATTGGCTGAACACCTTTGTTTTTGAATGCCGAACCACACATAACAGGAACGAAAGCACCTTTGATTGTTCCCTTACGGATACAAGCTTTCAATGTTTTTTCATCAGGCTCATTACCTTCCAGGTAAGCTTCCATCGCAGCATCGTCTTGCTCAACAGCCAGCTCAACCAATTTCTCACGGTACTCGGCCGCTTTATCAGCTAAGTCAGCAGGAATGTCTTCATATGAATAGGAAGCGCCCAACTGCTCACCGTCCCAAACAACGGCTTTCATTTTAACAAGGTCAATATTACCGGCGAATTCGCTTTCAGCACCGATTGGCAACTGAATGACCAATGGTGTAGCGCCCAGACGACTGACAATCATGTCAACTGTGTTGTAAAAATCTGCGCCGATTTTATCCATTTTGTTAACAAAGCACATACGCGGCACTTTGTATTTATCACCTTGACGCCATACGGTTTCGGTTTGTGGCTCAACACCGGCATTAGCATCAAAAACAGCAATCGCACCATCAAGAACACGCAAAGAACGTTCCACCTCAATTGTGAAGTCAACGTGTCCCGGAGTATCAATAATATTCAGACGGAAACCTTGTCCATCAAAATTACCGTCTTTCGGACCTTTCCAAAAAGTTGTTGTCGCAGCAGAGGTAATAGTGATACCGCGCTCTTGCTCTTGCTCCATCCAGTCCATAGTGGCTGCACCATCATGCACCTCACCAATTTTGTGAGATTTACCGGAATAGAACAGAATACGCTCGGTTGTTGTGGTCTTACCCGCATCGATATGCGCCATAATCCCAAAATTCCGATAGTTTTCAATTTTATGTTCGCGTGCCATTTTTTTTTCTCTATTACCTTTTAAATTCTATTACCATCTGTAGTGAGCGAAGGCTTTGTTAGCTTCTGCCATTTTATGTGTATCATCACGTTTTTTTACCGCTGTACCGCGGTCATTTGCTGCATCCAGCAATTCACCGGCCAAACGCTCAACCATTGTGTTTTCTGAACGCTTACGGGCAGCACCGATAATCCAGCGCATAGCCAAAGCCATACCGCGCTCCAAACGCACTTCAACAGGAACCTGATATGTCGCACCACCAACACGGCGTGAACGAACTTCAACCTGAGGACGAACTTTTTTTAGCGCTTTGTGAAAAATACGCAGACCCTTGGAAGAGGCGCCGCCTTTTGCTTCGCCTTCTGTTTCCTCGTCAGTTGCGATATCCGCCCCTTTTTTATCCATGATATCCAGCGCGCCATAAACAATTCCTTCTGCAACGGATTTTTTACCATCCAGCATCAGGTTGTTCATGAATTTATTAAGCACAGTATCCCCGAATTTTGGGTCGGGGAGAATTTGTCTTTTTTCTGCAGCGTGACGACGTGACATCTATATATCCTCTTAAATTACTTCGGACGTTTCGCGCCGTAGCGTGAACGTGATTGTTTACGATCTTTAACACCCTGAGTATCCAGAGTTCCGCGAATAACGGTATAACGAACCCCGGGCAAGTCTTTCACACGACCGCCGCGCACCAATACAACAGAGTGCTCTTGCAGGTTGTGACCTTCACCCGGAATGTAACAAATAACTTCGAAACCTGTTGTCAAACGAACCTTCGCCACTTTACGCAAAGCAGAGTTAGGTTTTTTCGGTGTTGTTGTATAAACACGTGTACAAACACCGCGCACTTGTGGGTTATGCTTCAAAGCCCGGTTCTTTTTGGACTTCATCGCCTTCTTACCGCCGATCGCGCGGGGCTTACGAATAAGTTGTTGTATCGTTGGCATTAAACGCCTCTCCTTAAATTCTCTAACAATGTCGGATGGTTAATTAAGCGAAAAAAGAGCGCGAAAAAAGGTTTGTTTTATTTTAATGGCGTTACTCACCTTCAAACCTGTATATTTTCGCGCAACCACTACAGAAACGGTTCAATCTCTTCCATTTCCAAGTGAAACTCTCCATTTCACCAATTCAAGAAAATCGAGCTGCGTCTAGCGTCTTCGTAAGAAGGGCGCTACAGCCAACCCATCCGATTCCTGAATTTGGGCGGACTATAAGGCTTAAAAGCCCCTTAAGTCAAGCAGTAGTTGTGGATTTTTTTTGAATAAATGAAACGGAAATTAATTGTAATATAATTACAAAATATAATTTATTTTTATAATAAGTATTCAAAAAGTTAGGATGTCTCATTGATCATGGTCAAATACATAGAGCGGGCAATCGATTATCATTGAGGATGGGGAATAGTTAAGATGTATATGTCAGCACATTACAGTCACAAAGAATCTGAAGTTAAACTGGATTTTTCTTACAAAACTGTAATACTGGAGGCCTGTACAGGTCAAAATTTCCTCCCCTTACACATTCAAAAGCAGAGCAAACATTATGTCACCAGAAGAATTTGAAAAACTTCCTATTATCGGCATTGCCGGCACCCAAGGAAACGAGCCTACAGGCTATACGGAGCTGCAAAAAATGCTTTTGCCTTATATTGATACCTATCACAGCTTCCTGTGGCTGTGCTTTTTCGGGACTTTATTCTATTTGATCTTCAAATTCCTCATCCTTCCCATTGCCCAAGACAGCAAGAAGAAGGAGGAAAAGTAATGATTTCAGCCCTTTCCGAACGTTTTGGCCCTCGTTTATCCAAACTAAAAGACGCCTATTGGCGTATGTTCAGTATCAAAGAGATCGAAAACGATGTCGCGGTCCGGCTGTTCGGCGGCGCTGTTTTAATCGGTTTTCTGGTCAGTTTCAAAAACTGGGAAGGAAACTGGGGAACCACTATAATGGCGAAGCTGAACGGCTCCGCCCTGTGCTGGCCTACGTTTCAAAGTTGCTATAATTGGATTTTCATGGATGCCCGCCCCGAGGGCTATACCCAAAATACCATCTTTATGCTGATGCTGGGCGTTATTTTTCTGGCCGCTTACGCGCTTCTTTCCAAAAAATATACACTCGCCCATGTCAGTATTTTTATTCTCTTTCTCTGGAAACTCTATGTAACCTCTATCAGCTACCGCTACAGCGCGAACTACGACTATTACCAAACCTCCTTTACCATTATTTTCCTATTCCTACCACATAAGCGCTTTTTCGGCTCTCTGGCGGTTGTTACGTTTTATTTCCTCTCTACGGCAACCAAGATCCACGAAACATGGACTTTGGGAACCTATTTTACCTCCATGAAAACAGGGCTGCCAATCTTCCCGAAATGGGCAACATTGTTCTTAACCAATCTTGTGATCTTTATGGAGATGATTGCCGCTTGGTTCCTGTTCAGCAAAAACAAATTTTTACAAAGAACTGTTTTCTTCTTCTTTGCTGTCTTCCACCTATATTCAGGAACCCTGGTCGGATACCATTATCCAACCATTGTGACGCCGTCTCTGCTGATATTCTTCGGCCCGCTCTTCAAGCCGTTTGATACAGTGCCAAATGGCATCAAATCCTTTCCGGGATGGTGTTTCTTTTTATTCCTTTTTTCCATGCAAATGTTATCCCACACCATTCCGGGTGACGAAAAACTAACTCTGGAAGGAAATTTCTATGGTCTTTACATGTTCGAAGCCAATCATCAATGCTCCGTCAGAATTGCTGACGAAAATGACAATGCCATCTTCAGATATGATTCCGCTTCCGCGCGCGATCGCTGCGACCCTTATCGCTACTGGTTCAGAATTAAACACACCTATTGCGAACAAAACAAAGGGGCTAAATACAGCTTTAAAATGACGCACAGTATCAATGGCGGTCCGTTTTATATGATTGTCAACGAGCCGGATCTTTGTGCTCTGGAATATAAACCATTTTCTAAAAACGACTGGATCAAGACGGAAAAAGAAGCGCAGCCGATGGCCAGACCGCGGCAAAACTACTATCGCTAAAGAGACTGTCTTATCATGAGAGGCTGAAAACAAATGTCCGATGTTAAGACTGCTGACCGCGAGGATGGAGAAAAAAGCGATGGTTTTTTTCAAAAACTCTTAAGTATTGGAGAAATACGTTCCGATGTTGCCCTGCAACTTTTCGGAGCAGCCATTCTCATTGGCTTTATGTTCAATTTCAACCGCTGGGAAAATGAAAATTTAATCTCTCTGGCGGCAAGAGACGGTCATTGGGCAATATGCTGGCCCTTCTTCCAAAGCTGTTATGACTGGATGTTTATGAGCGCCCGCCCCGACGGGTACACACAAAACACCATCTTTATGTTGATGCTGGGCGTTATTTTTGCCGGATCATACGCGCTTCTCAGCCGTAAATTCTCTTTGGCGCACGCGTGTATATTTATCCTGTTTCTTTGGGAATGCTATGTGGTTTTAATAAGCTATCTCCATACTTCGAATTACTACTACTACCATCTGACTTTTTGCATCATCTATTTGTTTTTACCTTACAAGCGTTTCTTTGGCTCGCTATCAATCGTCTTTTTCTATTTCCTTTCTACGGCAGCAAAAATTCATGAAAGCTGGACTTTGGGCGCCTATTTTTCGGCAATGAAAACCGAACTGCCGCTCTTTCCAGAAGGGTATGCCTTTATCTGGACGAATATTTTGATTTTCAAAGAAATGTTCGTTGCTTGGTTTTTATTCAGCAAAAATAAAGCTCTTCAACGCTCGGTCTTTTGGTTTTATGTGGCTTTCCACCTGTATTCGGGGTTATTGGTACAATATCAATATCCGGTCATCGTAACACCAATGTTGATCATCTTTTTCGGCCCTCTATATAAACCTTTTAAAGAGGCCCCCCACGACAGAAAATCCGCCCCGGGATGGTTACTTTTCGCCGCGTTGCTGATGTCACAATTATTCTCTAATATGATTCCGGGTGATGAGAAATTGACCATGGAAGGTAATTTTTATGGTCTGGCCATGTTTGCCGCCAATCATCAGTGTATTGTCAATGTCAGGGATGAAAATGATGAAGTTCTCTGGCACATTGAAGAATCAAACGCCCGCCGCCGCTGTGATGCCTATCGCTATTGGTTTCAATCCAAAAAACTTTTTTGTGATGATACATCCGGCAAAAAATTTCATTTACTGATCGATCACAGCATTAACGGCGGACCATTTTTGGAAATTGTAAATGAAAAAGATTTATGCTCCCTAAGTTATAATCCATGGGGCCGTAATGAATGGATAAAAACGGAAGATGAAGCCAAGCCTGTCGGAAGGCCTCTGCAAAATGCCTATTACTAACGCTCCTTGATTTGCCGATAAAAAAACAGCCCCTTCTCAGGGGCTGTTTTGTATTCAATCTCTGAAACGATTAACCGTTAGCGGCTTCTTTTGTTTCAATCTCTGACTCTGCGCTGTCGATCGCGGCAGTGTCCTGATCGGCGTCAAGAGCAGCCATTTGTTGCTGGGCGGCCAGTGTAATCTGGTCACGATCGGCAGCAACGCGGCGGATCTGGTTCACGTAGGCACCTGTACCGGCAGGGATCAAACGACCCACAATCACGTTTTCTTTCAGACCATACAACTCGTCCACTTTTCCGTTCACGGCCGCTTCGGTCAAGACGCGGGTTGTTTCCTGGAAGGATGCGGCAGAGATGAAAGAACGTGTCTGCAACGATGCTTTGGTAATACCTTGAAGAACCGGTTTACCAACCGCAGGCTGTTTACCCTGACCAATATATTTATTGTTCACGGATTCAAACTCGTCACGGTCAACGTTTTCACCAACAAGGAAGGTTGTATCGCCAACTTCCTGAATTTCAATTTTCTGCATCATCTGGCGAGCAATCACCTCGATGTGCTTATCATTGATTTTCACCCCTTGCAGGCGGTAAACGTCCTGAATTTCGTTAACGAGGTACTCGGCCAAAGCCTCAACACCCATAACATCCAGAATATCGTGCGGTACCAAGGCGCCATCCAGAAGCGGATCCCCCTTACGGACGAAATCCCCTTCCTGAACCGCCATGTGACGACCTTTCGGAATCAAATATTCACTTGGTTCCAAGGTTTTGTCAGTCGGGTTCACGATAATACGGCGTTTTGCCTTGTAGTCCTTACCGAATTCAACCTGACCATCCACTTCGGAAATAATCGCGAAGTCTTTCGGACGACGGGCTTCGAACAGCTCGGCCACACGTGGCAGACCCCCTGTAATGTCGCGGGTTTTTGATGTCTCGCGCGGGATACGGGCCAAAATGTCCCCTGCTTTTACTTCCTGTCCGTTTTCGACGGAAATAATCGCATCTGTAGACATGTAGTAATTAGCGTCCATACCGTTTGGCAATTTCAGCACTTTACCACCGGCACCTGTCAAGCTGATACGTGGCTTCAGATCACCGCCTTTAGGCTGTGAACGCCAGTCGATAACCACTTTCGAGGAAATACCTGTCGCTTCATCAGTCTGTTCGGCAATAGAAACGCCTTCAACCAGATCGAAGAACTTCGCAACACCGTCTTTCTCGGTAATGATCGGCATGGTGAATGGGTCCCACTCAGCCATTTTATCGCCGGCTTTCACGTTCGCGCCATTGGAAACCAGCAAACGGGCACCATATGGAACGCGGTGTGTTGCGCGCTCTTTACCTTTACCGTCAACAAGAACGATTTCAGTGTTACGCCCCATGACGATTTCAATACCGTCAGAGTTTTTCACCGTATTCGCATTGTTGATTTGGACTTTGGCATCCATCGCCGCTTCATAGGATGATTTCTCAACCCCACGCTGCGCCGCGCCGCCAATGTGGAAAGTACGCATGGTCAACTGTGTTCCCGGTTCACCAATGGATTGCGCCGCCATAACACCGACCGCTTCACCCATATTCACGGGAGTTCCGCGGGCAAGGTCACGACCGTAACATTTCGCACAAACACCGGTACGTGTTTCACAAGTCAGAACGGAACGAACTTTCAGATTATCAATCCCTGCTGTTTCAATCTCTTCAGAGGTTACCTCGTCAATGATTTCACCTGCAGGAACGATTGTTTTACCTGATAGCGGATCTTTGACATCTTCAACAGGAACACGGCCAAGAATACGCTCGGACAAGGAAACGACCACGTCCGCGCCATTCATTACCGCACCGATGGTGATACCGTTTTCGGTTCCGCAATCTTCTTCCAGAACGACGGCGTCCTGTGCCACGTCAACAAGGCGGCGTGTCAGATAACCGGAGTTCGCTGTTTTCAACGCCGTATCCGCCAAACCTTTACGGGCACCGTGTGTCGAGTTGAAGTACTCAAGCACAGACAGACCTTCTTTAAAGTTGGAAATAATCGGTGTTTCAATGATCTCGCCTGATGGCTTGGCCATCAAACCGCGCATACCGGCAAGCTGACGGATCTGCGCCGCAGAACCACGCGCACCGGAGTGAGCCATCATGTAAACACTGTTCAAACCGACTTCGTTGACGTTAGAGATGTGTTTCATCATCTCATCCGCAACATCGTCTGTACATTTTGACCAGATATCGACGACTTTGTTGTATTTCTCACCTTTGGTGATCAGACCGTCCTGATATTGCTGCTCATATTCGGCAACTTTATCGGTGGCTTCCTGAACCAGTTTTTGCTTGGCTTCAGGAATAATCAGATCGGATTTACCGAAAGAAATACCCGCTGTACAAGCATTACGGAAGCCCAGCTTCATCATACGGTCACAGAAGATAACAGTTTCTTTCTGGCCACAGTGACGATAAACAACGTCGATCAAATTGGTCAGTTCTTTCTTCGTCATCACTTTGTTGATTTCATCGAAGGAAATCTTTGGGTGACGCGGCAGAAGCTCGGACAACAACATACGACCGGCTGTTGATTCAACCAGTGTTGTTTGCTTGTTACCTTCGGCATCAACGCCGTGATAACGACATTTGATTTTCGCATGGATAGACAAATGACCTTCAGTCAAAGCGTGCTGAATTTCGCCCGGACCACGGAAGACCATGCCTTCACCTTTTTCACCATCCAGCGCGATTGTCAGATAGTAAAGACCCAAAACGATGTCCTGTGAGGGCACGATAATCGGCTTACCATTCGCAGGGGACAGGATGTTATTGGTAGACATCATCAGACAGCGCGCTTCCAACTGTGCTTCGATAGACAGCGGCACGTGAACAGCCATTTGGTCACCATCAAAGTCGGCGTTAAACGCTGTACAGACCAATGGGTGAAGCTGGATCGCTTTCCCTTCGATCAAAGTCGGCTCAAACGCCTGAATACCAAGACGGTGCAATGTCGGCGCACGGTTCAGCATCACAGGGTGTTCGCGGATAACTTCTTCCAAGATGTCCCAAACTTCCGGACGCTCTTTTTCAACCATTTTCTTGGCGGCTTTCACCGTTGTGGCCATACCATAGATTTCCAGCTTGTGGTAAATGAACGGTTTGAATAACTCCAAAGCCATTTTCTTCGGAATACCGCATTGGTGAAGTTTCAACTCAGGACCAACCACGATCACGGAACGACCGGAATAGTCAACACGTTTACCCAGCAGGTTCTGACGGAAACGACCTTGTTTCCCTTTCAACATATCTGACAGAGATTTAAGCGGACGCTTATTCGCGCCCGTAATAACGCGGCCACGACGACCGTTATCAAACAACGCATCAACAGATTCCTGCAACATACGTTTTTCGTTACGCACGATAATGTCAGGAGCTTTCAGCTCCATCAGGCGTTTCAAACGGTTATTACGGTTGATCACGCGGCGGTACAGATCGTTGAGATCGGATGTTGCAAAACGGCCGCCATCCAAAGGCACCAACGGG
>DAOPJS010000024.1:0-10200 GCA_035399785.1 Alphaproteobacteria bacterium | reverse complement strand
TTTAAGGTACCTTTGTAGGATGACAATCCTGAAGAATTTGGGCAGAACACCCAACTCTATGAATCTAAAGCTTTCTTTGGTTTTTAGCAAGCTTTTGGCGCATAAATACGAATGCCCCCTTCACAAATTTTGTTGAATAGGGCAGAGTCACCCTGATTTCCGCTAACATATTAGATGAAAGAGCAAAAATGGCCTCTAAAATTGCCATAATCAAAGAAACCACCCCCTCTGAAAAACGTGTTGCTGCAACACCCGAAAGCATCAAAAAGCTAATCGCCTTAGGTTTTTCCGTAACATTAGAAAAAGGCGCCGGAAAAGAGTCCAGTTATCTCGATAAAAGCTATCAAGACGCAGGCGCTGAAATAGCTGAAACCTCGGAACAGGCCCTCAAAGAGGCTGATATCATTTTAACCGTTCAAATTCCGACTTCTCTCGCCGAACAGACCTTAAAAAAAGGGGCGGTGGTAATTGGCCTTGCTAAACCGCACGAAAACAAAGATCTGTTTAAAAAGCTTAGTGATAAAGGGCTTACAGTCATGGCAATGGAGATGGTGCCGCGTATTACACGCGCCCAGTCGATGGATGTCCTGTCTTCCCAATCTAACCTAGCGGGATATAAAGCCGTTTTAGATGCAACCGAATATTTCAATCGTGCCTTTCCGATGATGATGACGGCTGCTGGGACGATTGCCCCTGCCAAAGTCTTTGTCATGGGCGCAGGTGTTGCCGGTCTTCAAGCCATTGCAACGGCGCGCCGTCTTGGCGCCATTGTATCGGCAACCGACGTTCGTCCTGCCGCGAAAGAACAGGTTAAATCTTTGGGAGCCTCTTTCGTCGCCGTTGAAGATGATGAATTTAAAGAAGCGGAATCTGCAGGCGGTTACGCCAAAGAAATGTCAAAAGAATATCAGGCAAAGCAAGCCGATCTGGTCAAAGAAACAATCGCCAAGCAGGATATTGTGATTACTACCGCGCTCATTCCCGGGCGCCCTGCTCCTAAACTGATCAGCGAAGAGATGATCAAATCCATGAAACCGGGATCGGTGATTGTTGATATGGCGGTCGAAGCAGGCGGCAATGTTGCGCTGTCAAAGCTTGGTAAAGTTGTTACCAAACATGATGTCACAATCATCGGGCATGAAAATATTGCCGGCCGTTTGGCGACGGATGCCTCGGCACTCTACGCCAAAAACCTGCTGAACCTTGTGACCCTTTGCACAGATAAAGAAACCCAATCTTTTAAAATTGATCTGGAAGATGACGTCATCAAAGGCATCACAATAACGCATGACGGCAACATCATTCATCCGCTTTTTACGGATGAAAAAGCGCCGACCAAAAATGATAAGGAATAAGCAATATGAACGAGGAAAATAAAAACCTGACAGAAAATGCGGCAGACCTCGCCAATCAGGCAAAGGAACTCGCCGACCAAGCGGCCTCCATTGCCGTTCAGGCCAGTGAAGCGGTCGCCGCTTCGGGTGCACATGACAGTTCCTTTTTCTTATTCGGTCTGACTGTTTTCGTGCTGGCCTGTTTCGTCGGATATTATGTCGTCTGGCGGGTAACGCCTGCCCTGCACTCACCATTGATGGGCATTACCAATGCCATCTCCAGTGTCATTATTGTCGGCGCTCTGATTGCCGCTGGCCCCATCGAAATGAGCTTTTCAAAAATCATGGGTTTTCTGGCCGTGATACTTGCCTCCATCAATATCTTCGGCGGCTTCATCGTAACCCAGCGCATGTTGCACATGTTCAAGAAAAAATCATAGGAGGGCGACATGGAAACAATATCAACACTCGCCTATCTGGTCTCTGCTATCTGTTTTATCATGGCGCTCCGTGGTCTATCAGGACCCGAAACCGCCCGCAAAGGCGTTGTCTTCGGCATTGGTGGGATGGCCATTGCTATCGTTACAACATTATTCCTCGCCGCCCATTCGTGGATTCTTATTCTACTGGGAATTTTAATCGGCGGTTCTATCGGAACATTTATCGCCAAGAAAATTGAAATGACGGCGCTGCCGCAACTGGTTGCCGCTTTTCACTCTCTGGTTGGTCTGGCAGCTGTCTTCGTTGCCACCGCCTCCTTCTTTAACCCTGAGGCTTATCATATCGGCACGGCAGGCGATATCCACACCTCCAGCTTGATTGAAATGTCATTGGGATTGGCCATCGGTGCAATTACGTTTACAGGATCGGTCATTGCGTGGGGTAAATTGCAAGGCGTTGTCACAGGAAAACCGATCACTTTCCCAATGCAACATATGCTAAATGCAGGACTGGGTATTCTTTTAGTAACCCTCATTATTCTCCTCTGCATGACAGAAAGTGCAACCATTTTCTGGGCTTTGGTGGCCTTGGCCGCGCTTCTGGGAGTTTTGATGATTATCCCCATCGGCGGCGCAGATATGCCGGTGATTGTCTCCATGCTGAATTCCTATTCGGGCTGGGCGGCTGCAGGAATTGGCTTTACCTTGCAAAATAATCTTTTGATTATTACAGGCGCACTTGTCGGGGCGTCGGGCGCCATTCTGTCTTACATTATGTGCAAGGCCATGAACCGCTCTTTCATCAGCGTCATTCTCGGCGGTTTCGGCGCGGAACAATCCTCAGGTGGTCAAGACATGGGGGATCGTCAGGCAAAAATCGGCTCTGCTGAAGATGCCGCTTTCATCATGAAAAACGCGTCGAAAGTCATTATCGTTCCGGGATACGGCATGGCCGTGGCACAGGCTCAGCACGTCGTCAGGGAACTGGCCGATAAATTGAAAGAAGAAGGGGTCGAGGTAGCCTACGCCATTCATCCCGTCGCGGGGCGCATGCCGGGACATATGAACGTCCTGCTGGCCGAAGCCAACGTGCCCTATGACGAGGTGTTCGAACTTGAGGATATCAACCGCGATTTTGCACAGGCTGATGTTGCTTATGTCATCGGCGCCAATGATATTACTAACCCCGCCGCCAAGAATGACAGCAGCTCACCAATTTACGGCATGCCTGTTCTTGATGTTGAAAAAGCGAAAACCGTTCTCTTTGTGAAACGCTCGCTGGGGTCTGGCTATGCAGGAATTGATAACCCTCTTTTCTATCAGGACAATACCTATATGTTGCTGGATGATGCCAAGAAAATGACGGAAAATATTGTAAAGGCCATGGAATAATTCATGCCGTCTGCTTTAAAACTTCCCGATCTTGAAGAAAGATTTTTGCCGCCGACAAATTGGCAAAGCGGAGAATTTTATAATCCTAAAACAGGGCACAATATTCACTACAGCTTTATTCCTGCGCCGGAACAAACGGCAAAGGGTATCGTTGTCACCCTCCCCGGTTTAAGTGAATACGGCGAAAAATACATCGAAACTGCCCGCCAGCTCTACCAACAAGATTATGGCTTTTTTGTTATTGATTGGGCATATCAAGGTTGCTCTACCCGTTTTAAACAAAACCCTCAAAAACGTCATTCCGACGGTTACGAAGCCGATATATCTGATCTGAATTTTTTAATTAAGAATATTATCGGCACGTCGTTGCCGCTTTATATGCTGGCTCACTCTATGGGTGGAAATATTGGCCTGCGTTACCTGATGCAACACCCCGATATATTCACCGCCGCCTCTTTTTCTGCCCCAATGCTCGGCATTCAAGACCTCAAACATATTGGATGGCTGGTTAAACCTTTCTTAAAAGCACTTCCTTTTTTACATGAAAAATACATCCCGGGTGGTAAAGATTGGCATGAAAGCGCCAGAAAAAGTAATGGCGAAGACATATTCAGCCATGACCCCATCCGCGATCAGGTTCATAATCAATGGTGTCTGGCTAATCCCCAATTACAAATCGGCAACCCGACTTTTAAATGGATTTATGAAAGCCTTAAATCCATTTCTGTTTTAAAAGACCAGAAAAAACTAAGAAACATAACGATACCGTTTTTATTGGCCGTAGCTGAGTTTGACGTTCTGGTAAACAATGGTGATATCGAACATGCTGCGAAAATTATACCAGATGCAGAATTTTTATTTCTTAAGGGCGCCCATCATGAAATTCTGATGGAGACAGACGATATAAGAAATAAATTTATCGATAAAACACTGGCTGTTTTTAACCGATAAGGTTTAACCACTCTTCTTCGGATAAAACGGCAACACCAAGCTCTGTTGCTTTTTTCAGCTTCGATCCCGCATCTTCCCCCGCGATCACATAATCGGTTTTTTTGGAAACAGACCCGGCTACCTTAGCTCCCAGACTTTCAGCCTTTGCCTTTGCCTCGGCGCGGGTAATTTTGGACAAGGTGCCTGTAAAAACGACGACCTTGCCGGCAACGGGGCTGTCAGATTGACTTGGTAACGCATAGGGTTGAATTTCCAATTGTGCTTCCAGATCTTTTAAAACCGCCTTATTATGATCTTCGGCAAAAAAGCCGATTAAATCATCTGCCGTGGACGGGCCGACATCTTCGATATTAATCAAGTCCTGATAGGCTTGGCTTTCTCGATCTTGCGCCTCACTCATCGCTGCTTTTAAGGTTTTCAAATCGCCATAGGCACCCGCAAGACGTTTGGCCGTGGCCTCTCCAATTTGGCGTATCCCCAGCGCATAGATAAAACGGTTAAACGGAATTTGTCGCCTGTCATTAATTGCCTTAAATAGATTCTTTGCAGATAACTCACCCCAGCCCTCTTTCGCCCGCAGGGGTGTCAAACTGCCTTTATCACGCTCTTCCAGCGTAAATATATCGGCAGGGGTTTTAACCAACCCTTCTTCCCAAAATTGCTGAATAATTTTTGCGCCCATACCGTCAATATCGAACGCCAAACGGCTGACAAAATGCTTCAATCGCTCTACCGCTTGCGCATCACAAATTAATCCGCCCGTACAGCGCCACGCCACTTCCCCCTCTTCACGAATGGCTGTTGAATGACAAACGGGACACTCATGCGGAAATTCAAAGGGTTTCGACTCTTTCTTTCTTTTTTCAAGAAGGACATTCACAACCTGCGGAATAACATCCCCGGCCCGTTGTATCGTCACATGGTCACCAATGCGGATATCTTTGCGGTTAATCTCATCTTCATTATGAAGTGTCGCGTTCGATACCACCACCCCACCAACCGTAATCGGCTCCAATCGCGCCACAGGGGTTAAAACGCCTGTTCGCCCAACCTGAATATCAATATCATTAATAATAGTCACGGCTTGCTCAGCCGGGAATTTATGCGCTGTGGCCCAACGCGGCGCGCGGGACACAAAACCCAAGCGCTCCTGATAATCCAGCCGATTGACCTTATAAACAACCCCGTCAATTTCGTAATTCAGATCAGGTCGCTGGTCATTGACCGATTGGTAATATTCTAAAATATCTTTGATTGATTGACACAAAACCGATGGCTCTGCCTCAACAAAACCAAAAGCTTTCAAAGCTTTTCTGATCTCCCACTGGGTCTGACCGATAGGCTCACTCACCTCTCCCAAAGCGTAGCCGAAAAAATGAAGCGGGCGCTGTGCTGTGATAGATGGGTCAAGCTGACGAAGACTTCCTGCCGCCGCATTACGCGGATTGGCAAAAACCTGTTTAGCCTCTTGCTCCTGCGCTTTATTCAACGCCAAAAAATCATCCCGCGTCATATAAACCTCACCGCGTACTTCCAAAACATCCGGAGCTTTACCTGACAGCTTATGCGGTACATCCGCAATGGTTTTCACATTCGCTGTAATATCTTCCCCTTCATATCCATCACCGCGGGTGGCCGCGGATACCAAAACACCTTTCTCATAACGGATAGAACAAGACAAACCATCAATCTTGGGCTCTGCCACAATATCAATAAATTCGCCCTCTTTGATACCCAGGAAACGATGAATACGGTCGATAAAATCTTTCAATTCCTCTTCGCTAAACACATTCCCCAGAGATAGCATCGGAACGCTATGCTTAATTTTTTTAAATCCTTTGGCAGGCGCGGCGCCCACTTTTTGTGTCGGACTGGACGCTGTTACCAAGTCGGGATATTTTTTTTCAATCGAAAGCAACTCCTGCCGCAAGGCATCATATTCGGCGTCGCTGATTTCAGGCGTATCTTCCTGATAATACCGTTCATCATGACGTATAATCTGTTTACTTAATTTCTCATGGCGCGACCGCGCCTCTTCATAATCTGTATCAAAAAGGGATTGGGACATTACGCGGCGCTCGCTTCCAATAATTTTCCTGCTGCCGCGCGGGCTTCCTCGGTAATTTCAGCACCGGCCAACATACGGGCAATTTCTTCACGGCGCTGCGGCTGATCAAATAACGGGATGATATTTGTTTTCACACTATCGGTTCCGTCTTTCATCACAATCCAGTGGTTTTGTGCCATCGCCGCCACTTGCGGAGAATGGGTGACCACTAAAATCTGGCGGTGCTGCGCCAATTTAGCAAGACGCTCCCCGACTGCTGCTGCCGTGGCGCCGCCAATACCACTATCTACCTCGTCAAAAACCAAAACACCGGCATCGCCAACCTCCGCCAAGACAACCTTAATTGCCAGCATTAATCGCGCCAGTTCGCCGCCCGAAGCAATTTTATTCAGCGCCCCCGCATCTGCGCCGGGATTGGTCGCCACCAGAAACTCAACCTTATCCATCCCGTTTTCGTTCCAACTTTCTTCCGGCAATTCACTAACCGAGATTTCAAAACGAACTTTATCCAATTTCAGCGGCGGTAATTCCTTCATAATTTTCTCGGCTAATTTCTTCGCCGTTTTATGACGGCTGTCAGAAAGTTTTTGCGCCTGCGCCTGATAGGCTGTTTTGGCCTTTTCAACATCCTTGATTAACTGTGCCAATAACCCATCCTGATTTTCTATAGAATCCAGAATTTGCGCTATTTCTTCGCGTTTTTGCGGCAATTCATCAATGCTGCAACCATGTTTTCTTGCCTGCGCTTTCAGGGCAAACAGACGATCATCAATTTCCTGCAGGGAATATTCACTACTATCCAGATCGCTCGATAAATCCCCCAGCGCCGCCGATACTTCCTGAATTTCGGCGTTGACCCTGTCCATCGCACTGATGACAGCCTGTCCTTCATCACCTAAACGGTTCAATGCCTTCCAGACACTGGCCGAAAGATTCTCAATTTCCTGCAAACCGTTTTCAGCAATATTCAAATTCTCCAAAATTTGTTCCCGCCGCATCAGCTTATCTCGCAAGGTGGTGAGGTTTTCCTCTTCCCCTTCTTGCGGCGATAGGGCATCTATATCTTCCAATGATCGGCGGTAATAATCTTCATCCTCGCGCGCCTTACCGACTTGTTCTTTGATAGAGGTCAGTTTTTTTTCAATTTCTTTCCAGTCATCCCAAAACTGTCTCGTTTGGGACAATTCCTTTTCATTTCCCGCATATTCATCCAGAAGTCCCCGATGATATTGCGCATTCAGCAAACTTTGAGTATCGAACTGCCCGTGTATTTCAACCAACAATTCGCCAATTTGTTTCAGCAGCCCCGCACTGATCGGCTGATCGTTGATAAAGGCTTTTGACCGCCCGTCTTTCGTGACACTGCGGCGTAAAATAACGGTCGGATCAAATTCCAATTCGTTTTCAGTCAACAACGATTTAATTGGATGATCGGCGGAGATATCAAAGGCCGCCACAACACTGGCCTGTTCCTCCCCCTTTCGTACCAACCCTGAATCTGCCCGCGCCCCCAGCGCCAGCCCCAAAGAGTCGAGCAAAATGGATTTCCCTGCCCCCGTTTCCCCCGTCAACGCACAAAGTCCCTGACGAAAATCAATCGTCAGTTGGTCTATCAAGACAACATTTTTGATGGTTAAACTGGCGAGCATCGTCCCCGCCTCCTCTTAATCGGGCTTGAAGAGTGAATCAACCGTCTTATCAACAAAGGAACGATCTTCCAGAATTTTCTGACGGGATTGTTCATCCAGAATTTTATAACTGTCTTCATACCATTTTGATCCGGGATAGTTATATCCCAAAACAGCGGCAACACGCGTCGCTTCCCCTTTAAGTCCCAATGTCAGATATGCTTCCACAAGGCGGTGCAGGGCTTCGGGCACATGGGTCGTTGTTTGATAATCTTTCACAACTGTTCTGAAACGGTTAATCGCCGCGTTGATCTGGTTACGGTTTAGATAATAACGACCGATTTCCATTTCTTTTCCCGCAAGGTGATCCAGCGTCAAATCACGCTTTAATTTTGCATCGCGTGTGTACTGGCTTTCGGGGAAACGGGTGATCAATGTATCAAAAGCTTTCAGTGATTGCTCCGTCATTTCCTGATCACGGGCAACATCGGATATCTGCTCGTAATACGCCAGTGCCTTCAGATAATAGGCGTAATCAATATCTTCATTACCGGGATGAAGTTCAATAAATCGATCCAGCGCAAAAACCGCTTCGTCGTAACTATCCGCCTGATAAGAAGCATAAGCGGCCATCAGTTGGGCTTTTGTCGCCCATTTTGAATAAGGATATTGACGCTCCACCTCTTCAAAAAGGCTGGTCGCTTTTTTGAATTCCTTGGCATCAAGCGCATCTGCCGCTTCGTTATATAACGCCTCAACAGGCTTTGCAGGCTCTACGGAATCACCTTCCGTGACCTCACCTTTTTTGGTGGATGAACAGGCCGAAAGTCCCAAGCCCAAAACCAGTAAAACAGTCAATAGAATACGAATTTGCATAGGGTATTAATAGCGTTATAAAGCGCAAAATAAAAGGGCTAACCGCCAGATTAGCCCTATATTTAACAGTTTTTATAATACGCTTAGGAGGCGATTGAAACCGTTGTTGCACGCGGCTTTGTATGGTAAATCCAGCTGTCGTTTTCTTCCATTTCGACAAATAAATCGACCATTTCCCATGCACTGTCATCTGCAAAAAGCGCCCGAAGGGCTTTATTGTTCATTTCATGGCCGGCGCGTACCCCTTCATAGGCACCAAGCACCAATCCACCGGCCAAGGCAATATCACCGATGGCATCCAGCAATTTATGACGAATAAATTCGTCATGACAACGAAGACCGCCGCCATTCATAATGCCGTTATCATCAACAACAACCGCATTATCCAAAGAGCCGCCTAAAGCCAAACCGTTTTTCTGCATCATTTCAACATCCTGAAGCAGGCAGAACGTACGGCAATCTGCCAAATCATGACGGAAATTACCGTTTACCAGCTTGATCTCGAAACGCTGTGATCCGATGGCAGGATTGGCATAGTCAATCTGCCCGCCATAAACAGGAATAGAGGAAGGAGATAATGTTACCTTACGGTCACCATCCTGATAGGTCACTTCTTTAAGTATACGAATGGCACGGCGGGGTTGGCTTTGTACCTGAACACCAACTTCGTCAATCGCTTCGACAAAAATTGCCGAGCTACCATCCAGAATCGGCACTTCAGCCGCATCAATTTCCACCAAAGCATTATCAATGCCGCATCCGCGCAAGGCTGCCATTAAATGCTCGATTGTACCGACTGTAACACCATCATCATTACCGATAACGCTGCACAGGCGTGTGTCCACCACATGATTCCACTTGGCGGGAATCAGATTATTTTTATCTTGAATATCAACTCGTTTGAAAATAATGCCATGATCTGCCTCCGCAGGATGAATATTCAATTGAACATCTTTCCCCGTATGAAGACCTATCCCATTGATAGATATAGTGTTTTTTAGTGTGTGTTGCATAATTTTCTAATTCCGAATCTCTACTCTTCCACTATACGGGAGACGTCAGAAAACCTTAAATCACGCTTTGTGTCGCTGTGTTACAATCCGCTAACATGAATTTCGTAAAAAAAGGGGGCTCTTGCGAGCCCCCCGTCAAGGGAATCATCTGGAGGACACCAGATAAAGCTGTCTTTTACTCTAATTCGCCTGTCTTCTTAAGAAAGCCGGAATATCGAGGTCATCTTCGGCACCTTGGCGGGGAGCCGTAGGAGAATCAATGTTCAACTTACCTTGTGATGGCGCTTCGGGAGCGCGCTCCGCACGTAAGCCGGAAGAATGGAAACCGCCTGATGCAGACCCACTACCCTGACCTTGATCAGATTGACCTGATCTTTCTTCAGATCCACCTTTATAAGCATCATAGGCACCTGTTATTCTTTCGAATAATGAAGGCGTTCTCCGACGCTCAGCAGTCACTTGACCAGGAACAGGCGGTCTCAATACCAGTTTCTGCGT
>DAOPJS010000023.1:0-10370 GCA_035399785.1 Alphaproteobacteria bacterium | reverse complement strand
ACGATCAAAATTACGATATACCATTCAACGTGCAGGGTGTGACGCGCATTCATCAGGTTCAACATCATCTCCGACGTGCGGAAGATTAATTCCAGCTTTTCTTTGAGGGCGTCGTGGCGCTCGCGCAGCTCGAACTCGTCCTCCAAGCGCACAAAAAAGCCTTGCACCACGGGTTCCTTGTCCCAAAGGAAGTCAGGCTTATCAAGGATTTCCGCCTGCCCCGCAATGTTACGCTGCGTCGCCAAGGTGGTGGCGATATTGCGCAGCAGGGAGCGTGTCTGCCGCCCTTTCGGGTAGCCCTTCTTCTGCATCTCTTGGGCGATCGGGTCAATCTCGTCAAACATTTTGCCGATCTGTAATTCGTGATAGCTCAGCACCTGACTTTTCGCCAACACGTCGGCAATCACCAGCAATCTGTCCACGTCCCAATTGATTAATTTCACCGAGTCAAAAAGAACAATATCTTTTTCGCCGTCAATTTTGCTGATGGTCATGCTTTCGGTTTCGATATTGTCCTGCGGCTGGTTAATATGTTCGCGTGCCTGCTCCAGAAAATGTTCCTTCTGCTCACCGGTCAGGCCGAATAAAACCACCACGCCATAACGGAATAAAACCACGACGCCATCGCCGACCTTAATCATCAACGGCGTATTTTTCAGCACGGGATATTCACGAAAAGCGCGCAGGTTTAAACGCTGCCCCAGAATAAATGCCTGCGCGGTGATATCCTCACGGCGGGCGAAAATATCATTTAAATTTTCAGGTTTGGTTATCATTCATGCCCCTCTGCCATAGGAATTTCTTTTGCAGGAAGTGTTACACCGACAAATTGTCCGTCCAGCCAGAAATGCACAAGGACTGCCGCCGCGTAACCCAGCAAAATCACGGGCGTCCATTTCAAATGGCCGAAGAAGGTATATTGGCCGCGCGCCACGCCCATCAGCGCCACACCGGCGGCAGAACCAATCGACAACATTGATCCGCCGATACCGCAGGTCAGCGTGACCAAAAGCCATTGGAATTCATCCATTGGCGGGTTCATGCTCAGGATGGCAAACATGACGGGAATGTTATCAATGACGGCCGATGCAAATCCCATCAGAATATTCGTAAAAGATGCGCCGTAGCCTTCATAGAAAGTCGTCGACAACAATTCCAGATACCCCAGAAAGGTCAAACCGCCGACGCTGAAAATCACGCCGAAGAAAAACAACAGCGTATCCCATTCCGCGTTGGCAACCTGTTCCAGAATATCCATTTTATCATCGCCGCCGCGCGTTGTTTTGCGGATAAAAAAGGCGGTAATCATCAAAAGGCTCATCCCCGTCATCATGCCAAGGAATGGCGGCAATCCTAAAAACTGCTCAAAGCTGATCGCCATGCCGATGGTCATCAAACCAAGGAAAATCATAATCTTTGCGCCGCGTTTCATTTTTATCTTCTGCTTTACCGCCAGCGGTTTATGCGGATTGATAAAAAAGCTCATAATCACGGCAGGGATCAGGAAACACGCCAATGCCGGAAAGAACAGCGGGAAGAAATCAAAGAAGGCAATATGCCCCGCCTGCCAAACCATCAAGGTGGTAATATCACCAAAGGGTGAAAACGCCCCGCCCGCATTGGCGGCATTAACGATGTTGATACAGGATAATGACACGAATTTCGGGTCGTTCGCCCCGACCGCCATCACCACGGCGCCCAGCACCAACGCGGTGGTCAGGTTATCCGCAATCGGGGAAAGCATAAAGGCAAAAACACCTGTCGCCCAGAAAAGCTGGCGCATATTCATACCTGCCGCCACCAACTTGCCGCGCAGTGTTGCAAAAACCTGACGCTCCTGAAGCGCCGCGATATAGGTCATAGCCGCCAGAAGGAAAAGCAGCAACGATGCATATTCGTCCAGACCATGGTAAATCGCTGCTTTGACCTCATGATGTTCATAGCCGTAATCGGGCGCAATAATCGCAATAAAAACCCAGATAAGTCCGGCGCCTAACATAACGGGTTTTGATTTTCTTAAATGGGTGCGCTCCTCAAACAAAACGGCCAAATAAGACAGAAAGAAAACCGCCAGCGCGCCAATCGCCCATGGATTGCCGATCATGCTTTCACGCATCACTTCCTCGGCGGCGGCACCATGTGTTTCTGCCGCAATTGCGGGAATGGCAAAAATACACATAAGCGCAAAGAACGGGAAAGCCGACCGTCTTATAAATTCCTGAAAACTCGGGGGCTGAAAACCGGTGGGCAGATGCATTAAATAAATCCTGTGATATAGGTTATTTGGCCTGAAATTAGGCCGGATACGATTTTCGCATACTCCTATCTATTGTCAACTTATACTCGGTTTTTTGCGGATCATGAGGATATCTGCATGGCAATACTTGCCTTGACGCGAACGACCCTTAAAGTACCGCCTATGAAACATCGTTTTTCCATTTTTATCTGTCTTTTGTGTCTGTTTCTGTCTGCCTGCGGCGGTGGGCATGAAACGGGCGGCATCACCCCCTTGAATGAACGCAACGACCCTAAAGATGAAAAACTGGTGGAGGCCGTTACCGCCTTTGTCGCACTTCAAGGCGCGCCCCCTAATTCCGAATATGATTATGTCCGCGTTGATTTAAACGGTGACGGGCGGCGTGACGGGATTGTGCTGTTTAAATTACCTCATTCCTATTGGTGCGGCTGGGATGGCTGTGGCATGGTAATATTCCGCGCCCATAATGACGGCTTTACGACGATGTCGACGGTTAATAATGTCCGCGGTCCGATCTATGTCCGCAGGACAGGGCATCAGGGATGGCGCGATATCATTATCCGCGTCTCGGGCACCAATATGCCGGATAAAAATGTTGTGCTGGCCTATAACGGATCGGGATATCCACACAGCCCGATGCTCGCGCGCACGTTGGAAACGCCGCTATCGGCAATACAAACCGAAAAATTCTTTCGCTAAGTCAGGCTGTTTTTAATTTATTCAGAAAGCCGAACAGTTTTTGCGTCTGCGATGACTTGGCATTCCACTGGTTTTGATTTAATTCAACCTCGTTAAAAATCTCGCGGCTTTCTTCCAGAATATCAATGATGTCATCATTCATATGCACTTTTTCCAAATGCTCGATGATGATTTTTTCCTGTCCGTCGTAATCACCGTCACACCAACTTAAAGCGCGTGCCAACGCGAAGAAGTCTTTTTTATCCTGACGATCGGTAATGCGGGCAAACATCTCATAGACATCTTGCGGCGTCTGCAGATCGTGCCCGACCATTTCAATCTGCTCGGCCGATAAATCAATGTCCGCCAGATAATCATTCACAAATGCCAATTCATGGGGGGTCACCACGCCGTCGGCATGAACCATTGCCACGACCGCGCGCCACATGTAAAAACGGCTTTCCGTTATTCCTTCTCTCATTGATTTTCCCCTCGTTGAAAATCCTGAATTTATTTTGCTTCCCTACCTTACAGGATATCATGCCAAAACTTAACATCTTGTGAAGCTGTAAAAATCCCCCTTGCCTGATGCCTTGACTCATGATAGAACAAAACATGAACAAATATGATGGTGACGGGTTGGAATCCCCTAAAAAAGCAGGGCTGAAATGGCTGTTTCTTGATTTGAACAGCTATTTCGCCAGTGTAGAGCAAAATGAAAATCCACACCTTATCGGCAAGCCGGTGGCTGTGACGCCGCTTAATACCGATGCCACCTGTGCTATCGCCGCCTCTTACGAGGCAAAGGCCTTCGGCATCAAAACAGGCACCCGCATTTACGAGGCAAAAAAGATGTGCCCCAATCTGGTTTGCGTGATGGCGCGCCATGATGTTTATGTTGATTACCATCACCGCATTTTACAGGCGGCGGAAACATGTTTGCCCGTCAATAAAATCTGGTCGATTGATGAATTTGACTGCCTGCTTCTGGGGCGTGAACGTGACCCCGATAACGCCAAACGGCTGGCAGAAAATATCAAGGAAGCCATCCATAATCTTGTCGGTCCCGCCATTCACTGTTCTATCGGCATTGCCCCGAACAGTTTTCTGGCGAAGGTGGCAACGGAAATTGAAAAACCCAACGGCCTTGTGCTGCTGCATCCTGACGATTTGCCGGGGCGCTTGCTTGATCTGAAACTGACCGATCTGCCGGGTATTAATACCCGCATGATGGAACGCCTTGACCGTGCCCGCATCAAAACGGTAGAGGCACTTTGGCATACCTCGCCCAAGCAATGCCGCGCGATCTGGCGCTCCGTACAGGGGGAGCGTTTTTGGTACTGGCTGCACGGATATGACGTCCCCTATCAAAAAACCAGCCCGTCAATGATCGGCCATTCGCGGATGCTTGATCCCGATCTGCGCAATGCAGATAAGACACGGGCAATGGCGCGGCGCTTGTTGTTCAAGGCCTGTTACCGTCTGCGGCGCAAGAAATTATTCGCACGGCATCTGGTTTTGAAACTGCGCCTGCAAGACGGGCGTTACTGGTGGGGGCAGCGGGATTTCCCTGCTTCGCAAGATCCGTTTGTGATGATGCAGCATCTCATGTCGCTGTGGGATCAGATGATCGGTGAATGTTTTTCGCCGCCCTATCACTTTTCCGATCGTAAAATGTTGTTCTATAAAGTATCCACCTTGCTTCATGGATTGGTACGCGAAGAACAAATCACCAATGACCTGTTTGAAACCCATCTTCAGGAACAATCGGATAAACACAACAAACAACAAAAGCTGGCGCATGCCCTTGATAACTTACAAAAAAAATATCAGAAGGAAACCGTCTGGCTCGGCGTTGTGCCCAAAACCATTGCGGGGCATGTCGGCACCAAAATCGCCTTTTCCCGCGTTCCGGACAAAGATGAATTCGGGTATTAAACCTGCCTTGCCCTGCCCCGCAAAATCCCTTAAAACACCCCTATGACAACAAATAATGAAATGACACCGGTTCATATTATCGGCGGCGGCCTGGCAGGCAGCGAGGCCGCATGGCAATGCGCACAGATGGGCGTGCCTGTGATCCTGCATGAAATGCGCCCTGTCCGCAAAACCGATGCCCATGAAACCGATTACATGGCAGAGCTGGTTTGCTCCAACTCCTTCCGCTCCGATGACAAGGACTATAACGCCGTTGGCGTGTTGCACGAAGAAATGCGCCTGTGCAACTCCCTGATTATGCGCGAAGGGGATAAGGCCGCCGTGCCTGCGGGCGGCGCGCTGGCCGTTGACCGCAATGTTTTTTCCCAAGGGGTCACCAAGGCACTGGAAGAACACCCGCTGATCACCATTGAACGCGGTGAGATAAAAGGGCTTCCGCCTGAAGAATGGGACAGCGTGATTATCGCGACCGGCCCGCTGACCTCCCCTGATCTGGCAAAAGCGGTTCAGGAATTAGGTGGCCAAGACCAACTGGCCTTCTTCGATGCCATCGCCCCGATCGTTCATAAAGACAGTGTAAATTTCGATACGGCATGGTTTCAAAGCCGATATGACAAGGAAGGACCTGCGGGAACAGGGTCTGATTACATCAACTGTCCTATGAATAAAGAGCAGTATCTGTCTTTTATCAAAGCACTTTTGGAAGCAGAGAAAACAGAATTTAAAGAATGGGAAAAAAATACGCCTTATTTCGAAGGATGTATGCCGATTGAGGTCATGGCAGAACGCGGGCAAGATACGCTACGCTATGGCCCGATGAAACCTGTCGGCCTGACGAACCCCCATGCACCCGAAGGGGTCAGCGGCAGATGCCACGCCGTGGTGCAATTGCGGCAGGATAATAAGCTTGGCACGCTCTATAACATGGTCGGATTCCAGACAAAAATGAAATACGGCGCACAGATGGAAGTCTTCCGCATGATCCCGGGATTGGAGCAGGCAGAGTTCGCCCGTCTCGGCGGCATTCACCGCAATACTTTCATCAACTCCCCCAAATTACTGGATGATATTTTGCGCATGAAGGTGCAACCACGGCTCAGGTTTGCGGGTCAGATTACGGGCTGCGAAGGTTATGTCGAAAGCGCCTCTGTCGGATTAACGGCCGGCCGCTTTGCCGCGGCGGAAAAGCTGCGACTCGATATTCAAAAACCCGAATCAACAACCGCGATGGGCGCGCTGCTGAATCACATCACGGGCGGCGGTGATGCAGAAACGTTTCAACCGATGAATGTCAATTTCGGCCTGTTCCCGCCGATGGAATTAACCGATGAGCAACGCAAAGGATTGAAGGGGAAGGAACGCGGACGCGCCAAAAAGAAACTCATGGCACAACGCGCTTTGAAAGATATCCTGCTGTGGAATGACGCCGTTTCCAAGCAATTAGCCGCCTAAACCCTAGTAATCCGCAAAAGACACGTTTTTGTCACAAAATATTAATGTCTTCTTAACGCCCCTCACCGTAAAATTAAAGAACGGGAGGGCAAACCCATTTTATTAAAAAAATTAGCCATAGCGGTCTTGTTTGCCGGGATGATTACATTCATCCTGCCCGCTTCCGCGCAGGCGGTTTGCTATACTTCAAAACCGACAATCAATGTTGATATCAAAATTGACAAAACCAAATATGATTACACCTATACAGCTGAAGAAATAACCAGGCGATACAACAGAAGCAGCGGCAATTCGTCAAAGCAGGTTGCTTTTGGTCTTTATAACGATAATTTCACTCTGTTCACAGGCCCCCTGAATTATATCGTGAAAGAAAAAAAATACAGTCAAAGCCATGACAGCTGCGTCAAACTGAACGATATGAGTGTAACTATAAGCCTCAAACCTGTCATTTATGTTTCAAAACAAGCCTTTGAAAACGACGGTGATGATTGCTTTAAAGACATCAAGAAACACGAAGAAGGGCATGATGCCGTAGCCAGAGGTCTCATCCTGAAATACAAAAAAATTGCCAGAGACGCCATCCTTAAAGAACTGTCGGTCAGAACACGCAGCGAGTTGGCCAAATCAAATGACATTCGTGAAACCAAAAGAGCTTACAACCAGGTTATTGTGCAAGCTTATAAAAAAATAACCGACCAATACGTGCAAGAGGCAGAAAAGGCGCAGGCAAAATACCATGCGACTGAAAGCGGCGGAACCAGCATTTGCGGCTTCTTGCTATGGTCTGCCAAACAGGGGTTCAGCGATACACCATCCGAAAACCGCTAGCCCATTACACAGTTTTTCTAAAATCGGCTCATGATCCAGACACGCAGCGCCATGAACGGCGGCGCAACTTGCAGTTTCGGGTCAAACACATCATAACGCACCGATTCTATTTGAGCTGTGTAAAGATCACTCATTGCCGTTATTGCCCGTAAAAAACGCGATTTTGGCTTGGACTGATCGTTTCGAAAACCATTATCACTCTCTAAAACTTCTTTAATAACTTCAGGAAGATTTTCAAATTGATTGAAATCACAGAATTTTTGTTCGGACAGATTATTTTTGATCAAAACATCCTGCGGCAGCATTACGCGACGCTGCGACCGCATGAATGGGACACTGCGCAAAATTCCGATACGGGCGTAGCGAATAGATTCGCTTCTTAAACGCGCCGATTCGCCGGAATCATAACAAGATTCACCCGTTATTTTCAGTGCCAGGCGATAAAGCGGTGTCGTCGTAAAGTCACAATAATTATTAAGCCCTTCAATATTGGCCGGCGCCACGCCCTCCAGATCAAATTCCCGCGCATAGATCAGATTATCAAAATCCTCCCGCGGCAGATCATATTCCTTGATCGCCGTGGCCAGCTCATCGACAACTTCGTGACGGCGGACAGGTTTGCCCTCATATATTTCGGCAATGGCATCGCGCCACCATTGCAGGCGGATCAAACCGATAGTTGTCTCGCTCACCACTTCGCGTGTTTTGGCAATTTCATAATTAAAGGCAAAAAGCGCCCATAAGGCAGGGCGGCAGCGCATCGCCGCCATCAGGCTCAGGAGAAACCTGTCGGGATCATGCTTCCTGACGATATTCAAACACGCACTTTTCATACGAAATCTTTAAAACATAAGGCTTTATAAGGGAACTTAAATATGCGACAACAGTTTTGCTTATATCTACAGAATAAAAAAGGAAAGGATGTCCCCATGACTTTTGAACTCCCGAAACTGCCCTATGCGTATGATGCTCTGGCTCCGTATATGTCGGCCGAAACGTTGGAATTCCACCATGACAAACACCATCAGGCCTATGTCGATAAAGGAAATGAATTAATCGCGGGAAGCGGATTGGAAAATCTTTCTTTGGAGGAAGCCATGGTTGCCGCCCACAAAGACCCTTCAAAGGCCGGGCTGTTTAACCAGCTGGGGCAACATTTCAACCATATCCATTTCTGGAACTGGATGGCGCCAAACGGCGGCGGCAATAAAATGGATGGTGCGCTGGAAAAGAAAATCGCCGAAGATATCGGCGGCTATGACGCCTTCAAAAAGAAATTTATGGATGCAGGCGCGACACAATTCGGTTCCGGTTGGTGCTGGCTGGCCATGGATAATGCCTCAGGCAAGCTGGAAATCATGAAAACACCAAACGGGGAAAACCCTGTCGTGTTTGGTAAAACGGCCTTGCTCGGCTGTGACGTATGGGAACACTCCTATTACATCGATTACCGCAATGCCCGCCCGAAATATCTGGAAGCTTTTGTCGATAATATGATCAATTGGGACTACGTGGCCGAACTTTTTGAAAAAGGCCCAATGAAAATCGCGGCGTAAACGCTTTTTATAATTTTTAAAAAGTCGCCGCAAGGCGGCTTTTTTCATTGCCTGTTTTTAGAGAAAAAAATCATTATGCCGGATACACAAACAAATACTGCCACACCGCCGCGCACTTTCATTGTTCTGGTCGCCAGTATGATGTCAATTACCGCGCTTTCGATTGATGCAATCCTCCCTGCCCTTGGCATGATCGGTCCTGACCTGAAAATTTCCAATCCGAACGAGGCACAATTTATCGTCAGCTTTATTTTCGCCGGGCTGGCCATCGGACAACTTTTTAACGGGCCGTTATCCGACGCGTTCGGACGAAAGAAAGTGCTGTTCAGCGGCCTCGGCTTTTACATGATCGGCAGTGTGATTTGCCTGTTTTCGAAATCAGTGGAGATCATGCTGCTTGGCCGTTTTATTCAGGGCTTCGGCGCCGCAGGATCACAAATATGCGCCATTTCCGTTGTGCGCGATAAATTCAGGGGACGCACCATGGCGCGTGTCATGTCGCTGGTGATGATGATATTTATCATGGTTCCCACCATCGCGCCCAGTATCGGTCAGGGAATTTTATATCTGGGAACATGGCACAGCATATTTATCTTTTATCTTCTTTATGCGGGCGGCGTTATGCTCTGGGCGTTTTTTCAATTGGAAGAAACTCTCGTTCCTGAAAATACAGTGCCCTATAGTTTAAAAAATATAGGGCACAGCATAAAAATTATTTTCACCACCCGCGCAACGGTTTTTTACACTGTGGCAATGGGATGTATTTTTTCCTGTATGCTCAGCTATATCAGCGTCTGCCAGCAAATATATCAGGTGCAATTCGGTATCGGTGATATGTTTGTGGTGTTCTTTGGTATTCAGGCCGCCGCTATTGGCGTGGCGTCGTTCTTAAATTCACGCATGGTGGAGCGTCTGGGCATGCGCCTGATCAGCTCCCGCGCGGCGGGCGCCATTGTTTTGGCTTCCTTTATCTTTTTGGGATTACACGCCGTTGTCGAGATAAAATTCTGGATGTTCTTTCTCTACGCCGTCATGGTCTTATTTAACTTCGGTTTGATCTACGGGAATTTAAATGCCCTGGCGATGGATCCGATGGGACATCTGGCGGGTACGGCTTCTGCCATTATCAACGCCTCCTCCATGACAATTGCCATTATCCTCGGCACCATTATCGGCCAGCTTTATGACGGAACGCTGGTTCCTATCATCAGCGGGTTTTCGGTATTGGGTTTATTGGCTTTGCTGTTCATGCGATTGGCTGAAGATAAAAATCTCAAAGCCTAGTATTTTTGATGGAATATTTATTCTTATCTTGCTAAAAGTCATCATTATGACAAAAATTTTGTATTACTGTGATTTGCACCAAGGGCCCAGAAAAGAGGCCACAGATCAAACAGACGTCCTTCTTAACGGCCATTTTGCGATGGATATGAATATGGCCGTCATGGCATATGCTGCTACTCAGAAATTTGATCATGTGATACATGGCGGTGATGAATCCACCTTTGTGCTGGATCCGGAGCGCGCCGATCATCACCTGCAGCGGGCGCAAATTATTCAATCGACGATGAATTATACGGCGGGTGATCTGCACCGCGTTATCGGCAATCATGACCCTATCCCCCATCTGGATATTCTGGGATTTAAACCACAAAGCTATG